>DAICYU010000247.1:299-6485 GCA_027311485.1 Acetobacteraceae bacterium | reverse complement strand
GGTTTGGTAGCGTAGAAGAGCGGCGGGACTGTCGGGGTGGTCAAGGCAGCGGGCCAGGATCACCGCATCCTCCAGCGCCATGTTGGCGCCCTGCGCCAGGAAGGGCAGCGTGGGATGCGCGGCGTCGCCGATCAGGCAGACCCGGCCCTGCACATAGCTGTCCAGCGGCTGCCGGCCCAGCAGCGCCCATTTGTAGGGCGTCGCGATGTTGCGGATGATGGTCTTGACGTCCTCATGCCAGCCGGCGAGGTCGTGCAGGCATTCCTCGGTCGTGCCGGGCACGTTCCAGGATTCCACGCGCCAGTCGTCACGCTCGACAACGCCGACGAAGTTCAGGATCTCCCCACGGCGGAGCGGGTAGGTCACGACATGACCGCCGACGCCGATCCAGTTCTCCCCGACCAGGCTGCGCTGGTGCGGCGGCAGGCTTTGCATCGGCACCAGGCCGCGCCAGGCGATCAGGCCGGTGAACGCCGCCCTGCCCTGGCCGAACATCTGCTGGCGGATGCGGGAGTGCACGCCGTCGGCGCCGATCAGCACGTCGCCGGTGACGGTATGGCCGTTGGCGAGACGCAGGGTGACGCCGTCGCCGTGGGACGCGAACCCGGCACAGGCGTGGCCGGGGGCGATTGCCTCCGGGCAGGCGGCACGGACGGCGTCCAGCAACACACGATGGAAATCGCCGCGATGCACCATCCAGTACGGGGCGCCGAACCGCTCGATGGCGGTTTCGCCCAGGTCGAAGACCGGCCAGCTCTGGCCGGTGGTGCCCAGGCGGATCCGCTTGCCGGCGGCGACGCAGACCACCTGCCGCATCGCGTCAGCCAACCCGAGGGCGATGAGCACCCGCGTGCCGTTGGGGCCGAGTTGCACGCCGGCGCCGACCTCCCGCAGTTCGGTCGCCTGTTCGAAGACGCGCACCCGGTGGCCGCGTTGCATCAGCGCCAGCGCGGTGGTCAGGCCGGCCAGCCCGGCGCCCGCGATCAGCACATTGGCCATGGTCGTCGTCCTCCGTGTCTGCCGCCGCCCATCGGGTATGCCCTGGTCTTGCGGCCGGCTTTTGCGTCACGATAGCGCAGTGCCGCGGCGCGCACAGAGGTTGCCGTTGCCGCCGGCCGGTCCGGTGCCGCATAGATGCGTGATGGTTCGACTCCGTGGCCACGGTGATCATGCGACGGCATGGGCGTTGCCCGCTGGTATGGTCGGCTGGCTGCTTGTCGCGGTTCTTCTGGTGCTTCCGGTTACACCCTCCATGGCGTTTCACATCACCGACCCCTGGCCCGATGCCGCGGCGACCGAGGGTATCGAGCGGCAGACGGTGACATTTGACAGCAGCGACCCGTTCGTGCCGAGGGACATCGGCCGAGCGCCGAGGCGCACGGTGCGGGGGGTGCTGTTCCTGCCGCTTCATGCGCCGCCTGATCACTCGGTTCCCGCGGTGGTGATGCTGCACGGATCGGCGGGGATGATCTACGACCGCGCGCAATACGGCCCGCAACTTGCCGCCATGGGCGTCGCCGTGCTGCTGGTGGAGACCTATGTCAGCCGTGAGGACATGGCGAGCCGCTTCATCGACCGGGTCATCCACATCACCGAGACGATGTTCGTCGCCGACGCCTACGCGGCGTTGCACTACCTGGCGGGCCTGCCGCAGATCGATCCGCGCCGGGTCGTGCTGGCCGGGTTCAGCTACGGCGGGATGGCGACGCAGTATGCGCTGTATGAGCAGATGGCGCGGGCGCTGTCGCCCGACGGCCTCCGCTTCGCCGGTCATGTGGCCTACTACGCCCCCTGTATCGCCCGCTTTGCCGACAGCCGCACCACCGGGGCGCCGCTGCTGATGCTGTATGGCTCAGACGATGAGCTAATCCGCCCGCAGCGCTGCGAGCAGGTGGCTGACGACCTGCGGGCCGGCGGCAGCGCGGTGACGATCATTGCCTATCCCGGCGCGGTGCACCAATGGGATGGCGGCATGTCCCGGCGGCTGATCGGGCGGCAGCTTGCCGGCTGCCGCTTCATGGTGGCCCGCGACGGCAGCGTGCGGGATGAGCGGACGTTGCTGCCGATGTCCGGACCGTTCCTGCGCAAGCTGATCCTGGGCCTGTGCACCGGCAGCCAGCCCTACCCGATCGGGCGGGACGATGCGGTGCGCGCGCAGTCGAACCGCGATTTCGGCGCCTTCCTGACGCGGGTGTTCACCGCGGCGGCGGATTGAGTCGCGCGGAACAGTTCAGCCTCCGCGCATCGCGGTCCGATCGCGCATCTACCGCAACGGCCACGCCCAGACGATCAGCGCCGTGCCCGCCACCGCGACCAGAACCGTCAGCGGCAAGCCCAGCCGCCAGTAGTCGCCGAAGCGGTATCCGGCCGGGCGCATCACCAGCATGCTGTTCTGGTGGCCGATCGGCGTCAGGAAGTCGCAGGCGGCGCCGAAGCCCACCGCCATCAGGAACGGGTCGATGCTGTAGCCCAGGTGCTTCGCCACCTCGGCGGCGACCGGGCCCATCACCAGCACGGCGGCGGCGTGGTGCAGCAGCGGCGTCAGCAGCATCGACACGACCATGATCAGCCCGACCGCCAGCATGCCCGGCAGGTGCGATGCCAGCGCAGTCAGCCCGGTTGCCAGCAGATCGGCGGTGCCGGTGTCCTTCAACGCCTCCCCCACCGGGATCAGGCAGCCCAGCATGATGATGATCGGCCAGTCGATGGCGTCATAAGCCTCCCGCAGCGAGATCAGGCGCAGCAGCACGGTCAATGTGGCGGCGACGAACAGCCCGACCTCGACCGGCACGAAGCCCAGGCCAATGGCCAGCAGGGCGGCGGCCAGGATCAATAGGGGAAGATAGCGGCGGCGCGGCCGGCCGATGGTCAGGTCGCGTTCGGCCAGCGGCAGCAGGTCCAGTGCCTGCATCGCCTCATTCAGCCGGCTGGCCCTGCCCTGCATCACCACCATGTCGCCGGCGGTGAACCGGCGCTGCCACAGCCGCCCCTGCGTGCGGCCCGGACCGCCAGCCGCCAGCAGATTGATCTCGAAGCGGCGGCGCAGCTCCAACGTCTCGGGTGTCTGTCCGATAATGCGGGACGAAGGGGAGACAACGGCCTCCAGTGTTTCAAGCTCGTCGTCCTTGCCCTCCGGCTTCAGGGCGGCGGCGGTTTCAGCCTCCAGCAGCGCGACGTCACCCTGGTTCAGGAACGGCTGCAACGCGGCGGGATCGCCGTTCAGGATCAGGACGTCGTCGGCGTACAGCACCCAGTGGCTGCGCGGCACGTAGCGGTGGTCGCCCTCGCGGATGATGGCGGCGATCACGAACTGATGGTCGGCCCGGTTCTCCATCTCCTCAACCCGGCGGCCGACCAGGCTGGAGTCGGCGGGCAGCCGCACCTCGGTCGTGTAATCCTCAACCGCGAAGCGCTTGTTGCCGGCCGCCTGGCCGCGCCGGTTCGCCGGCAGCAGACGCCAGCCGAAACTCAGGAAGCCGATGGCGACGAGGGAGAGCGGCAGGCCAATCGCCGTGTAGTCGAACATGCCGTAGGGCCGGCCGGTCATCTGCTCCCGGATCTGGGAGATCAGGATGTTCGGAGAGGTGCCGATTTGGGTGATGGTGCCGCCGATCAGCGACCCGAACGCCAGCGGCATCAGATAGCGGGACGGCGGGCGGTTGCGCCGCTCCGCCGCCTGGATGGCCACCGGCATGAAAATGGCCAGCGCGCCGACGTTCTTGACGATAGCGGACAGGAACGTCACCGCCGCGGTCAGCGCGCCGACCTGGACGGTGGTGGAATGCAGGCCGCGCAGCGCCAGCCGCATCCAATGCCCCACGACCCCCGACGCCTCCACCGCTCGGCTGATCACCAGCACGGCGCCGATGATGATGATGACGGGGCTGGAGAAGCCGCTGAACGCTTTGTCGGCGGGAACCACGCCCAGCACGGCCGCGACGCTCAGGGCCGAGGCGCCGACGAGGTCGTAGCGCAGCCGGTCGGACATGAACAGGACAAGCATGCCGGCGATGATCGCCAGGGCCTCGATCTGGTGTAGTGTCAAACAGTCACCCCTGCCCCCGGGCGGGTAAACCCCGCCACGCGGATAATCCTTTCACAAGCCGATCGGGTCGCGCCGTGGGCCACGCCAACGTCCCCGCCGCGGTGCGTTGACCGCCGAACCTGTCAGCGGGACCGATCACGGCGCAACAAAAAGCGCATAGACGGCGCCGGATACGGGGTGCCCGATCAACCGTCCATCCGCAGCGCCAGATAAGTGGTCCCACGGGAACGCTGTCAGCACGCACGATCTGCGCGGTTCCTGCCCTTGGCTGCCCGTATCATGGCGCGTCCGTGATCCCGGCGCCCGGCGTGATTATGCCACCAGGCCACAGGCGATATCCAGCGCCATGCGCAGCAGCTTGTCGCTGGCCTCGGGCGTGCGGAAGGCGCTGTGCGCGGTCAACGTCACGTTCGGCAGCGTGGTCAGGCGGTGGCCGGCCGGCAGCGGCTCGGTTCCGAACACATCCAGCGCGGCGTGCCGCAGGTGCCCCGATTGCAAGGCGGCGACCATGGCATCCTCATCGACCAGGGCGCCGCGGGCGGTGTTCACCAGGATCGAATCGGGACGCATCCGGCCCAGCCGTTCGGCGGACAGGAAGCCGCGGGTTTCGTCATTCAGCAGCAGATGGACGGACAGCACGTGGCTTTCCGCCAGCAGCGTGTCGAGGTCGACAAAGGTGACGCCGGGAACGTCCTTCGGCGTGCGGTTCCAGGCCAGCACCCGCATGCCGGAGCCGCCGGCGATGCGCGCGACCTCCCTGGCGATGCCGCCGAAACCCAGCAGGCCGATGGTCTTGCCGGTCAGCTCCATGCCTTCGGTGCGCAGCCATTGGCCGCTGCGCATGCCGCCGTCCATGCGCGCCACGCCGCGGGCCGCCGCCCACATCAGGGCGATGGCATGCTCGGCCACTGCGGTGTCGCCATACCCCTTGATGATGTGCACCGTCACGCCGAGTGCTGCGAGTTCCTCGGGGTTCATGTAGCTGCGCGCACCGGTGCCCAGGAAGATGATGTGCTTCAGGTCCTTGCAGCGGCGGACCGCATCGGTGGGCATCTGCGTGTGGTCATCCAGCACGAAATCGTAGCCGGCCAGCAGCGCCGGCAGCTGGTCTGGCGTGATCTCGGCCTGTTCGTTCACCGTGACGGACGGATCGCCGGGGCGGGAGACGCGATGGAAGACGCCCGCGAGGTCATCGACGGCATCCATGAACAGGCCCTTCATCGCAAATCCTCCTGACGCGAAAACGCCACAACTGTGCGCAACGAATGCGGATGCGGCAAGCCGCCGCGAAAATCTGATAACTAAGCGGCATTGGTTCAACCGAGAGCAGGAATGCCCCGCCCACCGCCGATCGTGCCGCGCTTCTACCCGCCCGATCCACCCAGGCCACCGGCGCGGGTGCGGCGGGCCGCGGCACCAGCCCGGCGTGGCGGCACGGCGCCCGCGGCCGCGACACAGGGGGAGCGATCACGGCGAAAGCGGGTCCTGCTGTGGCTGCTGCGGTGGGGGTTCATCGCGTCGGTCTGGGGGATATTGGCGGTCGGGGTGATGGTGCTGTGGTTCGCCCGCGACCTGCCCCGCCCCGAATCGGCGCTGGACGCGACGCGGCGGCCGAGCCTGACGTTGCTGGACCGGTCGGGCCGCGTGGTCGCCGCGTATGGCGACCTGGTGGGGGAGAAGCTGCGGCTGAAGGACCTGCCCCCTACCCTGCCCGCCGCGGTGGTGGCGGTGGAGGACCGGCGTTTCTGGCACCATCCGGGCGTGGACGTGCTGGGCATGCTGCGCGCCGCGGTGGTCAACCTGACCGCCGGCCGCGTCGTGCAGGGCGGATCGACTCTGACGCAGCAGGTGGCCAAGACCCTGTTCCTGAGCAACGCGCGAACGATCAAGCGCAAGGTGCAGGAACTGCTGCTGACGCTGTGGCTGGAGCACCACTTCACCAAGCGGGAGATCCTGGAGATCTACCTGAACCGCGTCTATCTGGGTGCCGGCGCCTGGGGCGTGGATGCGGCGGCACGGGTCTATTTCGGTGTCTCGGCCCGGCACGTGACGCTGGCGCAGGCGGCGGTGCTGGCGGGATTGCCGCGGGCGCCGTCGCGCTTCAATCCGCGGGTGAACCCATCCGCCGCAACGGCCCGCGC
>DAICYU010000247.1:0-289 GCA_027311485.1 Acetobacteraceae bacterium | reverse complement strand
GCGCCAGGGAGGTGCTGGCGGCGATGGTGGAGGCCGGTGCGATCACCCCGGCGCAGGCGCAGGACGCGGCGGCGCGGATCGCCTTTCCGCCCAGTCCGCAGGCGCCCGGCTGGTTCGCCGACTGGGCGGCGGAACAGGCGCAAACGGTGCTGGCACCGGGCGCCGACGCGGTGCTGCGGACGACGCTGGACAACCGGGACCAGGCGGTGGCCGAGAGCCGGCTTGCCGCGCTGCTGGATGGTCCTGGCGCTGTGGCGGGCGCGGGCGAAGGCGCGGCGGTGATCCTGGA
>DAICYU010000246.1 GCA_027311485.1 Acetobacteraceae bacterium | reverse complement strand
CATCAAGGACGCTCCATGGCCAAGCCTGCCCATGCCTCTTCTGGCGCCACGGAATGGGATCGCGACGCGGCGCTGACCGCGGCCCGCATCCTGCTGGAGATCAAGGCGGTCAACTTCCGCCCGGAGGAGCCGTACACCTTCACCTCCGGCTGGAAGTCACCGGTCTATATCGACTGCCGCCGGATCATCTACTTCCCGCGTGCGCGGGCGAAGATCTGCGACTTGGCAGTCGAGAAGATCGACCGGCATGTCGGATACGAGCAGATCGAGGCTGTTGCTGGCGGCGAAACCGCGGGCATTCCGTTCGCCGCCTGGATCGCCGACCGCATGGCGGCGCCGATGGCCTACGTTCGCAAGAAGCCCAAGGGCTTCGGCCAGAATGCGTTGATCGAGGGCGACGTGCCGGAAGGCAAGCGCACCCTTCTGGTCGAGGATCTGACCACCGACGGACAGTCGAAGATCCGCTTCGCGAACGCGCTGCGCGATGCCGGGGCGATCGTCAACCACACCTTTGTCGTGTTCTTCTACGGCGTCTTCCCGGGCGCGTTCGAAACTCTGTCCGGCATGGACATCCGGTTGCACCATTTGTGCACGTGGTGGGATGTGCTGGAGGCTTGCAAGGACCGGCCCTACTTCTCGGATCACGCCCTGTCTGAAGTGCGACGGTTCCTGGAAAACCCGGTTGCCTGGTCCGCGGCGCATGGTGGCATCGCATCGGCGGAGGAAGCACTCGCCCGCAAGGCTGCCGCCGAGGGATAGGTGTTTAGGGATGGGCGTTTAGGGATAGGTGCCAAGGTGATAGGCAGTCAGGGATAGGCGCTGAGGGATATAGGCATCGGCGCCGATCGCCGCGGCGGGACGCAGGCAACCCTGCGGCTGCGGCGCCGGCCGCACGAACGGCGGCCGGTTGCAGGTCTGGGACGCAGGTTCGGGTCCGCTTGGCGGCCTCAGGCGCCTGCGGTCGTATTCCGGCCGACCAGCGCGCGCACTGCGGACTGCACCGCGGCCAGGTTGTTTGGCAGCACAACGAACCGTTCATCCCGCCCGAACAGGTCGGCCATGCGCGGCGGCAGTGCCGGCCGCTGGCCTGTGGCCTTTTCCATCGCGTCGGGGAACTTGGCCGGGTGCGCCGTAACCATGGCAACCATTGGCACGCCACCGTTGGTGGGCAACGCGCGGGCGGCGGCGATGCCGATGGCGCTGTGGGGGTCGGCCAGATAACCGCAGGCCCCGTGCAGGCGGCGGATTTCCGCCTCGGTGCCCGCGTCATCCAGCCGGAAGCCGTGAAACACGCTGCGGGCGCGGTGCCAGGCCGTGTCGGGCACCGGCATCCGCCCGGTCTGCCGGAATGTCAGCACCATGGTGCGCGTGGCATCCGCGTCGCGGTCCAGCAGCTCAAACAACAGCCGCTCGAAATTGGAGCTGACCTGGATGTCCATGCTGGGCGACAGTGACGGTTCCACCGCCGCCACAGACATGTCGTTCTTTTCCAGGAACCGCGCCAGGATATCGTTTCGGTTCGATGCCACGACCAGCCTGGCGACCGGCAACCCCATCCGGCGGGCGGCCCAGGCGGCCAGCACGTTACCGAAATTGCCGGTCGGAACGCTGAATGCAACCGCCCGGTCCGGCGCGCCTAAAGCCAGGGCGGCCGCGACGTAATATGGAATTTGCGCGGCGATTCGCGCCCAGTTGATCGAGTTCACGGCGGACAGGTGCATCTGTGAGCGGAATCCGGTGTCGGCGAACATCGCCTTCACCAGGTCCTGGCAGTCGTCGAACGTGCCCTCGATGGCGATATTGCCGACATTCGGCGCGAGCACGGTCGTCATCTGCCGGCGCTGCACCAGGCTGGTGCGGCCATGCGGATGCAGGATCATGATATCGACGCGGTCACGCCCGGCACAGGCCTCGATCGCGGCCGATCCGGTATCGCCCGAGGTCGCGCCGACGATTGTTACGCGTGCATCCCGCTGGGTCAGCACATGGTCGAACAGGCGCCCCAGCACCTGCATCGCCATGTCCTTGAACGCCAAAGTCGGGCCGTGGAACAGTTCCTGCGCGAACAGGCTGGTTTCAAGCTGCACCAGCGGCACGATCGCCGGGTGGCCGAAATCCGCATAGGCTTCGTGGCAGATGCGGCGCAGCACGTCGAACGGAATGGCCCCGCCGACGAACGGCTGCATCACGCGGGCCGCCATCTCACCATAGGGCAGGCCGCGCATCGCCCGCCAGTCGGCCGGCGTGAAATGGGGCCAGGTATCGGGCACGAACAACCCGCCGTCCTCAGCCAGGCCGGCCAGCAGCACGTCAGCGAAATCGCGCGCGGGCGCCTGCCCGCGAGTGGAAATGTAGCGCATACCGCGCCTTCTACGCCGTTACAGCCGCTGCGCCCAGATGTTCGCCGCATCCCGCATCGCCGCCGCGGGATCGATCGCCGGCCGCAGCGCCAGCAGCCCGAGCGCGATGGTCGCCTGAACCGTCGCCAGAGGCGTTTCCGGCGTCGCCTCCCCACGCCAGACGGCGGCCAGCAATTCGCCGGTGTCGTCGGCGGCGGGATGCGGTTTCAATCCCTCGACGGCAGGCAGCGTCAGCTCCCGCCGGCCATTCCCGGCATCCCAGGCCGCCGCCCCCGCCGGCTTCAGCGGCACCCGTTCCGCCTCTCCGCCGCCGCCCTTCAGCACCAGAAGCCCGCGGCGGCCCATCCGTTCGGCGACGCCCAGATGGACATCGATATAGGCGGGGTGGAAGACGCCATCGACGCCGTACGGCGCATCGGCGGGATTCAGCAGGCGGGCAGCGGTGTTGACCGGGGACCGCAGGCCGAACAGGCGGCGCAGGCCCAGCAGCCGGTCGATCGCCGGCGCCATGGTTCGCAGTGGCAGATGGGCGAAGCGCGCGTCCCGCAACGCCGACCCCGCATCCGCCGCCGGCCGTAAGCCAAGCGCGGCAAGCCCCTGCTCGACACTGATGCCCGAGGAGAATTCGTTTGAACCGTGCATGAGGATGGTGACGCCGGACCGCGCCAACGCCAAGGCGGCCAGCAGGAACCACGGCGCGCCGCGGGTGCGCCCTGCGCCGTAGGAGGGCCAGTCCAGATCAACCGCCGGGAAACCGCCGCCGAGGCCGGCATGCGTCCGCGCCGCCTGCACGATCCCGGTCATCTCCTCGGCATCCTCGCCGCGAAAGCGCAGCAGCATCAGGAAGGCGCCGACCTGGTGCGGATCAGCCTCACCGCGCAGCACGATGCCGAACGCATCCCGCGCCTCCTCACGGGTCAGCGCGCGGGACCGGCCGGGACCGCGGCCCAGGATGGCGACATAGGCGGCGAACCGGCCGTGGGAATCGTTCATGCCGGAAATATAGGGCCGGCCGATAGGTGCGCAGCAATAGAACACGAAGGGGAACCCTATTTCACGCCCCCCGGCGTCCGCTTGACGGTTTTATAACGTCCTGCAAACGTCAAGGCATGATATCCGTTGCGTCATGCTAACACCTTCAGCCGATGTTGCGGCCGAACCATCCCGTGGCGTCGCGCCATCGCCGGGCGCCCTATTGCGCGACTGGCGCCGCAAACGAGGCCTGAGTCTATCGGATCTCGCCTCGGATGCCGATGTTTCCCCTCGGTACCTTGGCCGGGTGGAAATCGGCCGCGTATCCCCGGGCAGGGAGTTGTTACTGAAGCTGGCCGGACGGCTGGACCTGTCGTTAAGGGACCGGAACACCTTGCTGGAGGCGGCCGGATTCGGCCCTGCTTTTCCGCAGCGGCCGTTCGCGGGAACCGCGCTCGAACCAATCAGGCGTAACCTGGAAGCCCTGCTGGCCGCCTACGAACCCTACCCGGCCCTGCTGGTGGACCATCACTGGACGATGTTGTCGGCAAATCGTGCCTTGTCCGGCCTTGTATTCGGCGCCGAACCGTTGCTGCTGCGGCCACCTGTCAATCTGCTGCGGCTTGCGCTGCATCCGGCCGGCCTGGCACCGCGGATCGTCAACCTGGCCGAGTGGCGCGGCGCCGTGATCATGCGCCTGCGCCAGCAGATCAACGCCTCGGGCGATGCCACGCTGCGCGACCTGCTGGATGAAATCTGGGATTACCCCTGTCCGGCCGCCGACCCGGAGGGGGCCATGCCGGCGAATGGGGTCGCCACCCCGTTCCGGCTGGCGACCATCGATGGGGAGATGTCGTTCCTGACCATGACGACACGGGTCGCCATGTCCGCCGACATCACAGTGTCGGATCTGGCGATCGAGGCATTCCTGCCCGCCGACGCCGCGACGGCCGCACTGACCCGCCGCTATGTCGAGGCAAGAGGTAGTACATCAGGGGAAGCGGTCGCCGGCGGGTCCGCCGCACCCTGATCAGGTGCCGGGCGGTGCCGCCAACAGCAGGCGGTTGATCCGTTCCAACGCGGCGAATGTCTGGCGCCATGCCTTGGCGAACGCATCGGCCGATGTTCCGCGCTGCGCCACCACGGCAGCGATGTCCGCCACGCTGCGCTGGCCATCGATCAGCGTCAGAATGGCCGGGGCGAGCGGTGGCAAGGCCACCGGCACGCGCAGCGCATCGAACACCACCGACAGCGTGCCGTCCGGCCGGATGCCGCGGGCGAGGTCCGCCCCACTGATCTCCCGGCAGACCGGTACGGCGGCGGGATTATCTGGGTCAGGGCGGTGTTCGGGCGCATCGGCGCGAATGCAGTACACGATATGGACGGCCATGTTTCCCGCCAGCGACTCGGCCAGTGCCGCCCGCTCCAGCACCGTCATCTGATCGAGCCGAGCGCGCAGCTTTGGGTCTGGCAGCAGGGGGGCGGGATCATACCGCAGCGGCTCCACCCAGCAGACCACGCGCAGCCCCGCGGCTGACAGCAGGTCGGCAAATTCCGGCACCGAGAAGGCACGGTCGCGCGGGTTCAGCAGCAGGTCGTACAGGCCGGCGTCGCCGCCGTTGATATGGTCGTCGAAACTGCGGTTGAACCGCAGCCATTGCGTTTCCGGCAGGTGGCGCATCACGCGGCGGGCCACGTCCAGGCGCTGTTGCGGCGGCGACTCGGGCGGGGCGAGTTGCCGCATCGCATCCTGCATCATATAGACTCCGGTGCGGCCATGTGGTGCGTAGACCATCAGCCCCATCCCGCCGCCGGGCGCCAGTACGGACATCAGCGCGCGCAGCCCCTGGCCCGGATCGGGCAGATGGTGCAGCACGCCGCAGCAATCGATGTAGTCGAATGGTCCCAGCCCTGATTCTGGCAGATCCAGCAGGGATTGTTGCTGCCAATCAATATTGGTCAGTCCGCGCGCGGCGGCGCGTCCCTTGGCGATCGCCAGCGCCGCCGAGGAGCGGTCGAGCCATGTCACCCGGCCCGGCCGGTTTAGGGTGGCCATCTGCTGTGCCAGCATGATCGTGGCATCGCCGGAGCCGCCCCCGGCAACCAGCGCGTTCAGCGGCTGCGTCGTGGGCCGCTGCGCGCCGAAAACCCAGTAATCGATCTCCCGCACATGGCTCGGGCTGCCGACGACAAGCCGCTTTGCCTCATCCCGCGGATCACGCCTTGGGTACGGATAGGCCTCATACTGGCTGGCAAGCTGCCGGTCGGTCGCGTCGGTCATGAATACGGCATAAACCGGCGATGGAGTCGGGCCAATGGGGCAGGGCGGATCTGGTTATCCGAAGCGACAGTCACCCGCCTGATATCCGGTGGGCTCACGCGGGTTATGCTTGTTTAGAAGCGGTTCTGGGCCTATTTCGTCCCGGCCATGCACCTCCGATATTCATGCCTGTTGATCGCCGTGCTTCTGCTGGCGCTGCCAGCCGCGGCCGAATCGAAGAAGCCCGTTGCGAGCACGCATTCTGCTTCGCACACCTCATCCACCGCAGGACCGAAGGAGATCGGGAAGTTCGAAGACTGGACCGCGGCGACGCATCAGGAATCCGGCCAGACGGTCTGTTATGCGTTTACCCGGGCGCAAACCTCGGTGCCGTCGCTGTCCGGCCGCGGGCCCGTTGTCATGACGGTGACCGAACGGCCGTCGGGTCGTGACGCGGTGGCCATGGAAGCGGGTTTCACCTACGCACCGAATGCGACAGTAACCGTTCAGGTCGATCAGACAGGCCTGGATTTCTACACGGCGCAGCGCAACGCGTTCGCCCGGGACGGCAAGGCCGCGGTGGCGGCGTTCAACAAGGGCAGCCGCGCGATCGCCCGCTCACCGGGACCCAAGGAAGCCACGGTCACCGACACGTTCAGTCTGCGGGGATTTTCCGCGGCCTATGCGGCCATCATGAAGGCATGCCCGGCGAAGTGACATTGCATGATGTGACACAGGATGATGTGACGCTGAATGAGGCCGATCGCCAGCGCGTCCTGGCGAAATCGGCCCTGTTCGATCCACCGCCGGCAGCGCTGGCGGATGGGCGGCGCGACCTGATCGGCATGGACCGGACGGAACTCACGGCCGAGATGGCTGCGATCGGTGAACCGGCCTT
>DAICYU010000245.1 GCA_027311485.1 Acetobacteraceae bacterium | reverse complement strand
GCAGGCATCGTGCTGATAGAGCCGGCGCACGACGATATGACTGCCCTGGACCAGCCGGACCGTGGCCGGCGTATTTTCCCGGATAACGGAACCGGCGACGCGGGCGACCCAGGGGCCGGCGGCGTTGACCAGCGCGCGGGCGCGGATGCTGTATGGCTCACCGGTGGTTTCGTTACGCAGATTGACGATCCAGCGATCGCCGTCCCGCGCCGCGGCGACGCAGCTTGTGCGGGGTGCGATGGTGGCGCCGCGATCCGCGGCGTCGCGCGCGTTCAGCACGACCAGCCGTGAATCCTCTACCCAGCAGTCGGAATAGGCGAAGCCCAGGGAGAATTCCGGCTTCAGCACTGCGCCGGCGGGATCACGCGCCAGTTTCAGTGTGCGGGTGGGCGGCAGCTTCTTGCGGCCGCCCAGATGGTCGTAGATGAACAGCCCGAGGCGCAGCAGCCAGGCAGGCCGTAACTGCCGATGGTGCGGCAGGACGAACCGCAGCGGCCAGACGATATGCGGGGCGATGCCCCACAGCACCTCCCGCTCCATGAGCGCTTCCCGCACCAGGCGGAACTCATAGTGTTCCAGGTAGCGCAGGCCGCCGTGGATCAGCTTGGTGGAGGCGCTGGAGGTTCCCGAGCCGAGGTCGGCACGCTCACACAGATGCACGCGCCAGCCGCGGCCGGCGGCATCGCGGGCGATGCCGCATCCGTTGATGCCGCCGCCGATGATGGCGAGATCGTATTCGGCGGTTTCGTCCGCAGTGTTCAAATGTCTGGCCCGTTCCCCTGGCACGCGCATTCAGGCGCACTTTTTTGCTCGTTCGAAAGCCTATACCGAGCAAAAGGAACATAGCAAGCGCCTAAATGAAAGGGCATCCGCAAATGGGCCGCCCGAATCGTACTCACGCCTGTGCCGGGCGGACACGCGCACGGCCGGTGTTGGCGAGGAGGTGGCGGATGCGGGCGCGGTCAGTCGATGCTGCCGGTGTCGCTTTCCTGCGGGCCGCCGGTTTCGACCACGGCGACGTCATGGCTGCGGCAGAGATCCGCGATGGCCGGGGTCGGCAGGTGGTCGGTGACCAGGATGTCGATATCGGCCAGCGTGCCGATCCGCGCCGGCGCCGACCGGGCGAACTTGCTGCTGTCGGTGACGAGAATGACGCGGCGGGCGTTCTCGATGATGGCGCGGGAGACGTGGACTTCCCGGATGTCGAAATCCAGCAGGGTGCCATCGGGATCGATGGCGGAGATGCCGATCACCGCGGTATCGACGCGAAACTGACGGATCAGGTCCACCGTGGTGGCGCCGACGATGCCGCCATCGCTGGCGCGGACGTTGCCGCCGGTGATGATCACCTCAATCCCACGGCTGCGGTACAGTTCGGTTGCGACGTTCAGGTTGTTGGTGATGACCAGCAGTCCGGAGCGTCCGGCGAGGGCGTGGGCGACTTCCTCGGTGGTGGTGCCGAGGTTGATGAACAGGGAGGAGTTGTCGGGGATCAGCCGGGCGGCGGCCTCACCGATCAGACGCTTGTGGGACTGGGCGACGAGTTTACGGGCTTCGTAGGCCAGGTTCTCGACCCCGGAGGCGACGATGGCGCCGCCGTGCACGCGGGTGATCAGGCGCCCCTCGCTCATTTCATTCAGGTCGCGCCGGATGGTCTGGGGCGAGACCTCAAACTGGCGAGCGAGATCCTCAACGCCGACGCGGCCGGTTTCGCGCAGCAAGGCGATGATCTCATTCTGGCGTCGCGACATCAGGCGGGAGGCGCCGTCCATGCCCCTATGCCTCCACCGCGCCGGCGTCGCCGGAATTGCCAACCCCGGAATTGCCAACCCCGAAATTGAAGGCGATGGAGATGCGCAGGCCGGTGCCGCGGTAGGGGCGGACCTGATGAAACAGCCAGGACGGGAACAGGATCAGCAGACCCGGGCGGGGACGGATGGTTTCCGCGCTGCCGACCGAGGCGCCGTCCTCCCCGGCGAATTTCAGCGCCGGCGCGTACATGCCGGGCCCCGGACCGCGCGGGTCGAGCATTTCGAACTCCCCGCCCAAACTGGGATCGGCCGCGCAGCCGCCATCGGCGACGTAGTAAACACCGGACCAGTAGGCGCCGGGATGGTAGTGGCAGATATTGCCGTTGCCGGCGGCGTTGACGTTGGCCCAGGCCTGCACCGTCCAGACCGGGCGCACCGGCCGGCCGGATCGGTCGGCGGTCATTTGCGTGGCGACACCCTTGGCGACGTCGATCACCGCGGCCATCGGCTTGCCGCCCCAGGTGAGGATATCGCGGTCGGAGTGCCAACCGCCGGCGTTGGAGGCCTGGACCGAGGGAGTCTCCTGCCGCCGGCGCAGGATGATGTGTTCCAGTTCGGCGTTCAGCGTGGTGGCGCCGGGCATCTCGACGGCTGCGACGGGGGTTGCGAAAAGTCCTTTCACCGCGATCTCGATGCGCGCCATTTTCGCTTTTTCCCGAATTTCGAAAGCGGACGATGCCAGACGCATCGCGACCGCCATGTCAAGCCTGTCGTGCTGCGAAACAGTGACCTCAGCGTGAGCTTTCCGGGTGTCGGTCATCTGGCCGGACATGGGTGTGTGTTACAGACCGCCGCCCCAGCGATACTGCATGACCGCCCCGATCAGATCGTAGTTGTTTCCGGTTCGCGCGGACACACCCGCACTGGCGTAGAGCTTGACCGAGTAGCGTGGCGTGATCGGCACGGCCAGTGTGACGCCAACGCGCCAGTTTCGCTGCAGATCCTGGTTGGGTTGACTGTCGATGGCGGTGCTGCCGCCGGTGAAGTAGGTGGCGTCGAGCGATCCCCAGATGCCGGACCGGAAGCTGTAGATGGCGTGACCCTGAACCGAGTAGATCGGCTCCTGCGAACGTCGGTGGCCGTCCAGAAAATTCGAGTTGTCGGTGTAGAACGTCACGCCGGGCGTGAGTTCCAGCGTCAGCGGACCGAGCGCCTTCGATATTCCTAACTCCGGCTTGAGCGACCAGCGGTTGGCGCCGAGGTTGACGACCCGGGTCGGATCATACTGTCCCACCGGCAGGGTGACCTGCAGGGCGGCGCCAATGATCAAATCCTGCTTGTAGTCCTTGAATTCCGGCATGCGCAGCGCCGGGGCACCGTAGAGATTGACGGCCATGCGGACCCTGGCATCACCAAACCCGTTCACCGTGCGTTCGATCGGCTGGCCGCTGAACGTCGCCGACCCGGACAGCCCGCTATATGGCAGGGATGCGTCAAGCTTCGCCGAGTCGCCCCAGAGATCGAGAACCCGCGCGTATGCAAAAATCCCATTGGAGGTCTGGATCCGGGGATTGCTGATCGGCAAGGACGGATCGGTGGACAGGCTGCCGCGCGTATAAGCGTAACCGGTGATCAGGAAGTTGACGCCGACCGGCGCGTTGGAGAAGGCACGCGGCTCGATATCCTGCGCCTTTGCCGGGACAGCGGCGACGAGGAGGAGTGCTACGGTCGAACCGAGAAGCGGAAGGATCCGTCTCATTGGCCATTGCCGGACACTGGAGCGAAGGCGGAAACCCGCTCCCCCGGTTGGCGGCGGAGTGGGTAGGCGGGATCAATGGGCCGGTGCCCGAACGCCAGGGGCACGCTGCACCGGCGCGGCGGTGAAGACGACTTCGCCGGCCGGTGCCCATGGCGGCCGCTTCGCCCAGGGATAACCGGCCCGCGCCTCGGCACGACCATAGTCATACAGGGCCTGCATGAAGACGGGATCGAAGCTTTCCTTCGGCTCCACAGTGAAATCCCGGCCGATATAGGCGAGGTTGAAATCGACGTGGTCGCGCAGGGTCGTGAGGTAGATCCGGTTCACGTCATTCAGGCCGCTGGCGTGGATCATCGTTGCGATGGCTTCCTGCGCGATGCCCATCGTTCGCCGTTCGACAGTGGCCCAATCAGGATCAAGGCGGCTGTTGCGGATCAGCCAGGCGCGAACCGGGCGCGGGCTGGAGGTGCGCATGATCTCGGCCTGCGCCAGCGCGGGCGGATAGAGGAACATCTGTGCGATCGCGCCGCCATCGACATGCATTTCCTGGTAGTGCCGGCCGTTGACCTCGACATCGATCAGCACGGGCGGAAAGACAGCCGGGATCGCGGCCGATGCGAGCAGGATCTTGCGAAACAGATCCAGCGCGTTCGGCTGGCCGCTGGCGGCGATGGCGCCGATATTCCAGATCACCGGGCGGCGCGCATCAAGGTCGGTGGAACCGATCATGAGGAGCCGGCCGCTGGCATAGGCGCGCGCGATAGCTGCCAGCATGTCCTGGTTCGCGTAGCGCGATATCAGCCTGAACAGCGGGCTGGTATCCGACATGGCGTCGTTCCAGATGGCCGCCGTGAAACCGCGGGTCCGGAACACGTCGGTCGGTTTGATTCCGGTATAGACGGCGGTCAGCGCCGCGTCCCACGCCGGCCCCAGGAATGCGAACGGCGCGGTCAGCGCGCCGGTGCTGACGCCGGTGACGAGCTTGAATTCAGGGCGTGTGCCCGCCTCGGTCCAGCCGTTCAACAGACCGGCACCGAATGCGCCGTTTGCGCCGCCACCGGATACGGCGAGAATATTGGTCTCCGGCAGCGGGCCATGGTAACCGGCCCGGGCGAGCGTGGCGGCTTCCCGCTGCCGGGCAGCGAACGCCTCCCGCGCGATCAAATCGGTCTGGGTATCGGGGAAGAACCGGGCGTTCGGGATGCCGGGTATCTGGGCGAGCGTTGTTTCGTTTTGCGGCACCGCCGGCAGGCGCGTCGGCAGGGCGCAGCCGGTGAACATGAGAATGAAGGCTGCCAGCAGGGCCTGGCCGGCTGCACGCCACCGCGTCAGGATACAGGACGCCCCTGCCGTCACCACGTTCTGCATAATTCGTACCCCGATCAGGGACACGCCTTGACCGGTCTGCTCCGGCCGGGACTGCCTCAAAAGCGGTTTTTGGCCGCCCTTTCGTCAGACCATCCGACACGCCGAAACGCAGGAAGGACGAGTCGCGCTGCCGGCAGGAACTTGGCTGCCGGGACCGAACGCCGTCTATGCAGATTCGGCATATTCCGCGGAGCCGCACGACAGGCTTGCCGCTTCCTCAGACTTGCCGCTTCCTCCGGGGCGACGGTTCGCACCGGGACCTGCATCGGCCGAGGTCGTGCGGGTCTTGGCGACCGGCCGAATGGGTGTGGGCATCAATCGTCCCGGCGGTCGGAACGCCGCCATGCCGGCAGGGCTGCCGGCCGATGGCGGTGGGCGGCTGCGTCGTATTCGATTCATGGGCGCGACAGATCGCCGCCAAGTGGACCACAAGTAACGTCGCTTTGCCGGCGGAACAACACAATTCCTGATTGCATACGCCTCTGACCTGACGGGGAGCGCGTCATATCGGGCAGAGCATTATCTTGCAGACGCTTATCAAAAAGTATAGTTATGTGTCTGTAAGGACACGTTAACCATCGGGAGGGATTTTCTTTGCACATTCGCACCAGAACTCCTATCGCCGCGCTTATCGGCGGCACGATACTGCTCTCCGCCTGTGCCACGCCGCCTGGCGCACCGATGACGCCGGAGCAACAGCAACTTCACGCCTCAAACAACCGCTTCAACAGTACCGTCGCGGAAGGAGCCGCGGTCGGCGCCGTTGGCGGAGCGCTTATCGGCTATCTGAGCGGCGGGACAAAAGGCGCCCTCATCGGTGCGGGGGCAGGCCTGGCAACCGGTGGTGCCGCGGGATACCTCGTTGCGCAGAACAACTATACCCAGGCCAGAACCGAGCAGAATTACCGTACTGCCATTGCGGACGCCCAGACACAGGCGGCGGCATTCCAAAAAGATGCCACTCTGTCCGAAACGGTCGCTGCCCAGGCGATGTCCAGGGCAGCAGAGTTGAATGCACAATACCGTGCCCATACCATTTCAGCGGAGCAGTATCGCAGCAGCATCGCACAGTACGAAAATACCATTCATGATCTCGACGCGAAGAATGCTGCCGCGCAACAGCAAATTTCCGCCTTGCAAAAGAGCATCGCCGTGACGCCCGCCAGCCAGGCCGCACCGTTCCGGGATGCGTTGCACACTATTGAGCAGGACAACAAGCGGATCGCGGCTGCCAAGGAGAGACTGCGCCAAGTCACCCTGTCGGCTCCGGCCTCGGCATAAGGTCGTGCACCTCATCGAAACATTGGGCCAAATCGGTTGGCCGGAGCGGCGGCACCTGATGCGGGTTGCTCTGTTTGGCCTAGTCGGCACTGGGGCAGCCTGCACATCGCCGAACTGCGACCCCAACCAGGCCGGATTTCTCACCGGGATCGGGAACGCCGCCAGCGGCTGCTACGCCCAGACCAACGCCGCCTACCAGCAGCAACTGGAGACGTCAGCCGCGATCCGCGACCAGGAACGGGCTCATGCCGCCGCCGCCGCGGCCATCTACCTGCTCGGCGCGCAGGCGCTGGCGGCGCGCGGCGCGGTGCTGGACCTGCGTATCGAATGAATTT
>DAICYU010000244.1:6198-6508 GCA_027311485.1 Acetobacteraceae bacterium | reverse complement strand
ATTACCAAGCATCGCGGGGCGCAGACGCGCAAAGGCAGTTATTGGGGTCCGTTCGCCTCGGCCTGGGCGGTGAACCAGGCTGTGACGGCGACACAGCGGGTGTTCCTTCTGCGGTCCTGCGCGGACTCGGTGTTCACCTCGCGCAGCCGCCCCTGCCTGCTGCATCAGATCAAGCGCTGTTCGGCGCCCTGCGTCGAACGCATCTCGCAGGAGGATTACGGCAAGCTGGTGCGCCAGGCGAAGGCGTTCTTCAGCGGCAAATCCTCCTCGGTGCAGCAGGAACTGGCCAGTGAAATGGAACGCGCCGCCG
>DAICYU010000244.1:0-6188 GCA_027311485.1 Acetobacteraceae bacterium | reverse complement strand
TGAAGGCGAACTTCTCCCGGATGTGCTCGACTGATGCCTTCATCGCTGCGAGCTCCATCCGTTTTTTACTATTACCGACTGCCATCCGCGACCGTCTGCGCGGGCTGACATTCGTGCAGGGCAACAGCGTGGTGAACCCGGGCAGCCTGGGCGATGCCGACGTGATCGCCGCATGGCAGATCGCCGGACAGACGTGCATCCAGGTGTTCTTCATCCGCGGCGGCCACAATAATGGCAACCGGCCGTTCTATCCGGTGCATGCCAAAACCGAGGACACGCCCACGGTGCTGGCCGCCTTCATCGCCCAGTTCTACGACGACAAGCCGCCGCCGCCGCAGGTGCTGATCAACAGCGAGCTTGCCGAACAGGACCTGATCGCCGAAGCCCTGACGCTGAAGGCCGGCCGGAAGGTGGAGGTGCTGACGCCGCAGCGCGGCGAAAAGCACGCCGTGGTGCTGCACGCGGAAACCAACGCGCGCGAGGCGCTGGAACGCAAGCTTGCCGAATCCGCCAGCCAAGCGAAGCTGCTCGACAACGTCGCGCAGATCTTTCAGATGCCGGCACCGCCGCAACGGATCGAGGTGTACGACAACTCCCACATTATGGGCACCAACCCGTACGGCGTCATGATCGTTGCCGGCCCGGACGGGTTCATCAAGGCGGCCTACCGCAAGTTCGGCATCCGCGGGCCGGTCACGCCCGGCGACGATTTCGGCATGATGCGGGAAATGCTGCAGCGCCGCTTCACTCGCGCGCTGGCCGAACGGGAACAGGACCCGGACGCTGCAAACTGGCCCGACCTGCTGCTGATCGACGGCGGCGCCGGACAGTTGTCGGCCGTGCAAGGCATCATGGCGGACCTGGGTATCGACGACGTGAAAATCGTCGCCATTGCCAAAGGTCCGGACCGCGACGCCGGACGCGAGTGGTTCTACACCGAAGGCATGGAGCCGTTTCAGCTGCCGCCCCGCGACCCGGCGCTGTATTTTCTGCAACGACTGCGCGATGAGGCGCATCGCTTCGCCATTACCACGCACCGCGCCGGACGGTCGAAAGCCGTGAGCCAGAGCGAGCTGGACGAAATCCAGGGCATCGGTGCCACACGCAAGCGCGCGTTGCTCAATCATTTCGGCTCCGCCCGCGGGGTGAAGATGGCAGGGCTGCCGGACCTGGAGGCGGCCCCGGGCATCAGCCGGGAGACCGCGCGGCGGGTCTATGCATTTTTCCATCCCGGCGTGCGGATGGACAGCGGGGCGTAGCGGCGTGGCGCGTGCAGGCAGACTGTGGTACCCCTCGCTAAACTGCCCGCACCAACGGCAATTTCGTGCCAACCACCTGCCGCTCGGCCAGCACCTCGCGCCGGAAGCGGAACAACTTGGCCGGCCGGCCGCCGGTTTCGGTGGTGACGCCGCCGGTTTCCTCGACCAGCGCCTGCTGGTCGATCAGGCGCCTGAAGTTCTGTTTGTGCAACAGGCGTCCGGCCAGCGCCTCCACCGTCCGTTGCAGCTGCAATAGCGTGAAGGCTTCAGGCATCAGCTCAAAAACTACAGGCCGGTACTTGATCTTTGCGCGCAACCGAGCGATTCCGGTGGCGAGGATGCGGCGGTGATCGTGGCGCATTGGGCAGCCAAGCGCCACTGCAAGACTGTCCGGCAGCATTGCGCCGACCGGCCGCGATTCGGTGACCAATCCAGCCTCCCACAACGTCTCATAACGCTGCAGGATCATTTCCTCATTCCAGCGCTGCCCGTCGGGGCCGAAGGTGACGCGCACGCGCCGCTCCCGGTCCCGCTGTTCCGCCGGGTCAGGCGCGGACGACACCCAGTCGCGCAATGCCGGCATCAGCACGGCGGTCGCGGCGGCACCCGGGCCGCGAAAATCCTCCCACGGGAAGAAACGATACCAGGGCTGCCATTCGGCATCCCAGCCGCGCACCACCGGCGCTTCCCGCGTCAAGCCGAGATAGCTGACAGACACGACGCGGCCGGCCGAACCCTGCTTCCGGCCCTGGTCGGCGAATGTATAGAGTTGTTCGACGTAGCCCAGCGGATGGTGGGTCTGCGTTTCGACCCAGGCGCGCAACCCGGCCTGCAAGGACCGGTGATCCGGCTGGAATGGCCCGGACGGCAGCGCCAGGCCCTTTTCGATTGTCAGCACGATCGGCTGGCCGTCGGTAACGGCGACGATGACCGCCGTCAGCTCCGCCGCGACCGCCACGCCGTCCCTGTCGATACGTTCATCCAGCATTGCGGGCATCCAGCATGCCGGGCTTGTCGCACGCCGGATCGGGCTTCGCTACCCGCCCTTCGTCGACGAGTCGCGGATGGCGGCGCCGACGCCCAGCATCATCGCCTGCGCCGCCATCGTGATGATCGCGGAGCCGATCATCATGCCGGCGAAAAGGGAGCCTGTCGGGCGAGGCGGTGACGCAGGTGTATTCTTCATGCGTTGCATGACCAGTCCTTTCAACAACAGGATTCGATATTTTGTCCCTGCAAGGCAAGACCTCTCGCAGCAGGTTCATCGGGTGGACAGGCCGGCGGCAGCGGGCAAGTATCGGGCGCCCAGAACCAGAGGAACAGTCCGCCATGGAAAAGTTGCTGCCCTTGGCCGAGAAGCTCGGTGCCCGTCTGAAGGCCCGCAACCAGACAATCGCCATCGCCGAATCGTCCACCGGCGGCCTGCTGTCGGCCGCGCTGCTGTCGGTGGCCGGGGCATCGGCCTACTTCCGGGGCGGCGGCGTGATCTATACGGCGCAGGCCCGCAAGGGGCTGCTGGACATCCCGACTCCCCTGCCCGCTTCGATCGAGCGCGCGTCAACCGAGCCGTATGCGCTGCTGCTGGCCGACACGGTGCGGGGTCGGCTGGATGCCGACTGGGGCCTGGGGGAAACCGGGGCGGCGGGTCCTGCCGGCAACCGCTATGGCGACAAGGCGGGGCATACCTGCATCGCCGTGGTCGGCGCTGCCTTTTCCAAGGCGATCACGCTGGAAACCGGCAGCGATGACCGCGTTGCTAACATGCGGGCGTTTGCCGTCCGCGCGCTGGAACTTTTGGCCGAGGCTTTGGACTAAAGCCCCAGGGGGTTCTGCCCCGAGTGATTAAGACCCCGGGCCATCGCGTTCTACTCTAGCCCGGGGCGCCGCCGGCCATCCGTATGCCCAGCACGGTGCCCAGGATGATGATCGCCAGCACCAGCGCGGCGATGGCGGCGAAGCGATTGTCACGCTCCCGGACGAAGACGATCAGCATCAGAAGCACGCGCAGCACCGGCAGCATGATGAACAGCGCGATGCCGGCGGTCATGACGCGCATGCCGGCCAGCGCTGGCGGCAGGCCGGACGGCCGGATGAACGCCAGCAGCAGCCCCGCGGCAACCACCGCGGAGGCGATCCAGGTGCCTTGGAGGAGTACCCGGGCCAGAAGTTTTTCAAGCGCGGGGTGGCGGGCGAGACCGGCGGTCATGTGGGATGCCCGACCAGATGAATGCCAAAGGCGGACAGCAGCATCTGCACCGCCAGCGCGAGCAGCACCGTCACGAACAGAACCCGCAGCTTGTCGGCGGACATTACCAGCAGAAGGCCGGCGCCAAGCTGCGCGCCGATGACGGAGCCCAGCGCCACCGGACCGGCGATGGCGGGATTGATGTCGCCGAGGGCGAAGTAGGCGCCGGCGCTGGCCGCCGCCGTCACCCCGATCATGAAGTTGGACGTGGCCGAGGACACTTTGATGGGCAGGCGCAGCGCCGTGTCCATCGCCGGGATTTTCAGCACGCCGCTTCCGATGCCCAGCAGCGCTGACACCAGACCGGCGCCATACATCAGAGTCATGCCCAGCGGCACGCGCGCAACGCGGTAGGGGATGTCGCGCCCGAGCGTCCGGTCGGGGTAGCTTGAATGCAGGCGCAGGGCGGTGGCCCAATCCCGGGCGGACGGATCGGGCGGTGCGGCCGGAGGCTCCCGCCGGCGGGCCATCATCTGCCAGGCGGATACCAGCAGGATCACGGCGAACAGGACATACAGGAAGGACACCGGCAGAAGTCCGGTCAGCAGCACGCCGGTCAGCGCCCCCAGAGTCGTTGCCGTTTCCAGCACGATGGCGATGCGGATATTGGTCAGGCTGCTGCGCAGGAAGGATGCCGCGCTGCCGCAGGAGCAGGCGATCACCGAGACGATACTGGCGGCGATGGCGGTGCGCATGCCGACACCACCGAACATTGCCAGAACGGGCACGATGAAGATGCCGCTCGCCATGCCCAGGGCGCCGCCGAGGGCGCTGGCGCCGACCGATACGGCAATCAGCCACGCGGTAAAGGGTACGTTCACAGGCTTTGCTTTCGTCACGTTTCGGCCGGCTTGCGCCGGGCCAGGCGGGTCGTGAACCGGATCAGGTCCCCGCGGTAAAACAGCTTCTCGTAGTCGACCGGGACCATGCCGGCGCTGTAGGATGTGCGCTCGATCAGGAACACGGGACTGCCGGTGGCCACATCCAGAGCGGCGGCGACGGCCTGGCCAGCCGACGCGGCCTCCAACCGATAGTCCGCCTCGATCAGCGTGATGCCGTACCGCTGTTCCAGCAGCGCGAAGATCGGTTCGGCCTCCAGGTCATGCGTGACGACCTTTTCCCCGATAGCGAGCGGCAGGTAGGTTTCATCGAAGGAAACGGCGACGCCGTTGGCGAGGCGCACGCGCTGGATGCGCATGACCGGCGTGGCTGGCGGCAGGCCGAGATGGCCGGCGACCGTTTCGTCGGCAGGAACGACCGTCTTGTCCAGCAGCCGCGCGGTGGGATGATGGCCGAGCGCCTGCATATCCTCAACGAAGCCGGTCAGCTCGGTCAGTTCCTGGGTGATGCGTGGCAGGGTGACGAAGGTGCCCGTTCCGCGCCGGATTTCGATCAGGCCGCGTGCCGTCAGGTTCTGGATGGCCTTGCGCACCGTTGTGCGGCTGACGTTGAAGCGCCGGATCAGCTCGTCCTCGGGCGGCAGACGGGTGCCGAGGGGGAAGTGGCCGTCGGCAATGCCGGCGGCGATCTGCGCCTCGAGCTGGGCGTATAGCGGCGTCGGGTCAGGCGTTGGGCCTTTCATCCAGACATCATGATGTCATGACGTCACTATGTCAAGGCGGCATCCTGGAGCGTGCGCGGCGGCGTACGCGCCTGGCATCGGATGACGGCGTTGCGCCAAGGCACGCTGCTGGCGCAGGCCGTCCGTCGTGCCGCGGCCTGATCAACATCAACGCGTACGCGGCCACAATCTTGATGCTTGTCGGGGAAGTCAGGCAGACGGACGGCTGAAGCGACGATCGGGACTGAGATCGGCGGCACCGGTCGGTAATGCCGTCTGCCTCAGCCCGTGCGCTTCCTTTGCTCAGCACCATCCCTCCGATGTTCCGTGCGGAACCCGGACCAGGGTTTTGGTCCGGCCGAAGAGCGGGATCCCCAAGTAGATGCGCGCCAGGATCAGGTCGGCGGACCTGAGTTCCGCGGAGACGTTGTACGTCTTTCCGTCTTCCGGGTTGTAGAACCAGCCGCCTCCCCAGCGGTCGGGACCGGTGGAGCGCAATCCCCAAAGGATGGTGAGGCCGCACAACCGGCGTTGCCGTAGCGCCGGGTCGGGGTTGTTCCTGTCGCGGTTCAGCTGCCCCTGGGGATCGCGCGGTGTCTGCAGCCATACGATCCGGCCGCACAGCAGGCCACTGCAGTCGAAGATCTGCACGGCCACCTTCCCGTCAATGAGCCACACGCCGCCCGGAACGGCAGCCCGGGCCAGGGTGCATGGAACAACCAGGGACATGAGCGCGGCTATCAGCAAGGCAGCGCGACCGGGTCGGCGCACCGCGTGGCGCCGGATGGGATCACTTGTCCCATCCGGCCCGGAAGGGGGTCGATCAGACATCGGCATCACGACTGTCTCCCCAATGCCGCCCGAGGGGACGCCCCGAGGGGACGCCCCAAGGGGACGCCCCAGGGGGACGCCCCAGGGGACGCCGAGGTTGCGCAACAGGTTATCGACTTCCAGAATGGGCCGTAACAGGTTCCCGTTTTGACAGAGTGCGCTGTTCGGCTTTGTGAGGGCTTGGGGGCCGTGGTGACGGCGTTCTGGGGGCTATCCTGCTCGAAGGTCGCCATGTGGACGCCCGATCATCGACATCCAAGGCGTGAGGACCACGGAGAGCGGCGGCCCATGC
>DAICYU010000243.1 GCA_027311485.1 Acetobacteraceae bacterium | reverse complement strand
ACGACTTTGCCGCGGCTCACCGTTGGCTGATTTGAAGTTGTCGCCGACGCACACCGTATGAAGCTGCTGCGCGATCGCCTTCATCCCGTCCGACAGGCTTTCATAGGCCAGGTACTGGTTGGTGAAGATCGTATCGCCACCGGCTGACGGCACTTCCTTGGCATACAGCATCGTTCCCATCGCCGGCTGCGGCGAAAACATCTGGTCCGTATGCCAGGACCCGCCGAAGTTCTTCTTGTCGGTCGGGCGTTTGATGATCGCCAGGATTTCCGGATAATCCTCCATCCCCACCATGAACGGGTGCAGGTGGATCTCCCCCCAGCGGCGGGCGAAGGCCAGTTGCTGGGCCGGCGTGATGTCCTGGTCGCGGATGGCGATCACCAGATTGTCCAGCAGGGCGGCGCGGATTTCCGCCAGGACGTCCTCCGGCACATCCTTTGACAGGTCAACCCCGCGGACCTCGGCGCCGAGTGACCCGGCGATCTTCTGAACGTCCAGGTGGCGGTATTGCGTGTTGCGTGGCGCATTCATGGCAGAAGCCTCCTTCCCTCCGGGAATGATGACTCCGAACCGGCCGATGGGAAAGGTCCACGGCCCCGCCCGCCTGCGACGCCCAGCACCCGAGCCAGGCTTTATTTCGCTGAAGCCGTCATGGCGGCCCTTCGACCGCCACGACCATGGGCAATCATCCGCGTGCCGCGGATCAGTACATATGCTGGCCGCCGTTGATCGAAATCGTTGATCCCGTCACGAAATCAGCGTCGTCCGCGGTCAGGAAGGCAACCCCGCGGGCAATGTCCTCGGCATGGCCCAGGCGGCCGACCGGGATCTTGGCGACGATCTTGCGCAGCACTTCACCCGGCACCGCCCGCACCATTTCTGTATCGACATAGCCCGGCGCGATCGCATTCACCGTGATGCCGAAGCGCGCACCTTCCTGCGCCAGCGCCTTGGTGAACCCATGAATACCGGATTTCGCCGCAGCGTAATTGACCTGCCCGTACTGCCCGGCCTGGCCATTGATACTGCCGATGTTCACCACGCGGCCGAACTTGCGTTCGCGCATGCCCTCAAACGTCAGTTTGCACAGGTTGAAGCAGGAGCCCAGGTTGGTATCCAGCACCGAGTCCCACATGTCCCGCCGCATGCGCATCAGCGTCGAATCCCGCGTGATGCCGGCGTTGTTCACCAGGATTTCGATCGGCCCATACTCCGCGGTGATCTTCGCAACCGCGGCTTCACATTCCTCGAACTTGCCGACGTCGAACTTGATGACCGGAATGCCGTGTTCAGTCTTGAACGCTTCCGCCGCCGCATCATTCGATGCATAGCTGGCAATGACCGTCCGTCCCTGTGCCTTCAGCGCCTGGCTGATCGCCGCGCCGATGCCGCGTGTTCCACCAGTAACGAGTGCTACGCGTGTCATTATTCCCTCCCTGTTTTGTTGCCCGAGTGCCTGACTGTTGTAGCACGTTCGAAAAGCTGGAAAAGGGGCCGGACGCGGGTTGTCCGGCCCTTACCGTCGGCTCGGTCCTACCGCTCCAGGCACATGGCGACGCCCATGCCGCCGCCGATGCACAAGGTGGCCAGACCCTTCTTCGCGTCACGCTTCTGCATCTCATGCAGCAGCGTCACCAGGATGCGCGCGCCCGAGGCGCCGATCGGATGGCCGATGGCGATGGCGCCGCCGTTGACGTTCACCTTGGACGTGTCCCACCCAAGGTCCTTGTTCACCGCGATCGCCTGCGCGGCGAACGCTTCATTGGCTTCCACCAGATCCAGGTCGTCCGGCTTCCAGCCGACGCGGCCCAGCACCTTGCGGGTGGACGGGATCGGCCCGGTGCCCATCACCGCCGGATCGACGCCGGCGGTGGCGAAGCCGGCGATGCGCGCCAGAGGCGTCAGGCCGCGCCGGCTGGCTTCCGAGGCCGACATCAGCACCAGCGCCGCAGCGCCGTCGTTGATGCCGGACGCATTGCCCGCGGTCACCGTGCCGTCCTTGGTGAAGGCCGGGCGCAGCCGGGTCATGCTTTCCATACTGGCGTCATGACGAATGTATTCATCGTCCTTCACGACGATGTCGCCCTTGCGGCCCTTCACCGTTACAGGCGCGATCTCATCAGCGAAGCGGCCGGATTTCTGCGCCGCCGAGGCCTTCTGCTGCGATCCCAGCGCGAACTGGTCCTGTTCCTCGCGGCTGATTTGATACTTCTGTGCCACGTTCTCGGCCGTGTTGCCCATGTGGTAGCCGTGGAACGCATCCCACAGCCCGTCCTTCAGCATGGTGTCGATGAACTCGACGCCGCCCATCTTGGTGCCGCTGCGCAGGTAGGCGGCATGGGTGGACAGGCTCATGCTCTCGATCCCGCCGGCGGCGACGATGGCGCTTTCGCCGGTGCGGATCTGCTGCGCCGCCAGGGCGACCGCGCGCAGGCCGGAGCCGCAAACCTGGTTGATGCCGAAGGCCGTGGCGCTGTCCGGCACGCCGGCGGCGCGGGCTGCCTGCCGCGCGGGGTTCTGCCCCTCGCCAGCCGCCAGAACCTGCCCCAGGATCACTTCATTCACATCCCCGGCTTCCACGCCGGCTCGACTGAACGCGGCCTGCAGCGCGATGGCGCCCAGGGTGTGGGCGTTGACGGTGCCGAGCGCACCGTTGAAGCTGCCGACGGGCGTGCGGGCCGCCGAGACGATGACGATGTCGTCCATGTTTCGCTCTCCTTACGCGGTGTGTTCCGCGGTTACCGGCTAGTGCGGGTGTGGTCTCACCTGTGCACGAAACCCGGGTTTTACAATTGAGACGTATCAAACCCCGAGCTGGCTGGCCATGTCCTGGATGTCGGTCGCGACGATGTCCCAGTCCTGGTCCGCCTGGTAGTCGCGCTTCTGCAGCGGCCCATATTCGGATGGGCGCGGGAAGAAGGCGGTCAGCAGGCCGCAGCTTCGGGCGGCGGCCAGGTCGCCGTTATGCGCCGCCGCCATCATCACCTGATCGGGCCGCAGATCCAGAAGCTTGCCGACGCCCAGATACGTCTCCGGGTCCGGCTTGAAATGGCCGAACAGGTCCGACCCGAAGATCATGTCCCAGGGGATGCCGGCGAACTTGGCCATGTTGAGCAGCAGGGAGACGTTGCCGTTCGACAGCGGCCCGATGATGAAGCGGGATTTCAGCCGGGTCAGCCCGGGCACCGCGTCGGGCCAGGGCTTCAGCCGGTGCCAGCCCAGGTTGATGTGGACCAGGTCGTCCTCGGTCAGGTCCTTGATGCCGAACCCGGCCACCAGCCGGTCCAGTGACTCGCGGTGCAGACCGTCCAGCTTGGTCCAGGGCTGCTGCCCATGCCGGACGCGGTCCATGGACGGGTGGTAGGCCGCCCGCCAGGCATCGACCAGGGCAGGCCAGTCGGCGGTGATGCCGCGGCTGGCGCCATAGGCGGTCAGGTCGGTGATCAGGCTGGTGCGCCAGTCGACGACGCTGCCGAATGTGTCAAATACAATAGCAACGGGTTGCTTTGCGGCCATGACGCCCCTCCATGCGTATCGGCGGGAGGAAACGCGTGGTTCGACGCCCGGTCAAGGACCCGGTTCGCGCATGCCCCCATGCCGCCGTCCGAGCCTGCTGACGGTTTACCGCCGGCGGGCGAGTGCCGGAACGTCGGCCTGCAGCGGGCGCCGCACCAGCGGCCGCAGACCGGCCGACCATTCGATGGTGAAGGGCCAGCGGATTTGCGGGCGGGCGCGCTGCACCGGCACCTCGACCAGCACATGCAGCAGCCATGCGATAACGATCGTGGGCGGGATCGACAGCATCGCGCGCGCCGCGATCAGCGGATAGGGTGAACTGAAGTGCAGCATGTCCTGGAACGGCTGTGCCATGATCAGGCCAAGCACGTGGGTCAGGTAGAACGGGTAGCTGATGGCGCCCAGGAACAGCGGCAGGCGCCAGTGCAGGAACGGCAGCCGGCCCTCGCTGACAGCGCCGACCACCATTGTTGCGCCGCCCATCTCCAGGCAGCGGTCCACGCCGCCATGCCCCAGGATGACGTTGGTGAACACCAGGACCACGACGCCGGCGGCCAGCAGCCAGGAACTGCGCCACACCCAGGTGGGAACCGAGGAGATGCCGGCGCCCAGGATGAAGGCGGGCAGGAACATGATCAGGGGATTGCCGCGGCAGAACGGCAGCGCGGCGATCGACAGCAGCAGCGCCACCAGCATCTTCCATGTGGTGCCCTTGGTCAGCCCCCACAGGATGAACAGCATGGCGCTGGCGACCATTTCGGCCTGCAGGGACCACAGCACCCCATTCATGCTGTGACTCAACAGGATCATGTTCCGCACCAGCTCATACGCCGGGGCGGCGCTGATCAGGCCGATGGCCATGCCGCTGACGATGGTCAATGGCAGCAGGCGGTACAGCCGGGCGGACGTATAGTCGGGCAGGTCGCGGAAGAACCGCATGTTCTTACGGCGGAAGGAGCTCCACAGCACGTGGCCGCTGAGGACGAAGAACACCATCACCGCGGCGTCACTGGGGAAGAAGGCGGACAGCACGCGCGCCACCACCTGCGCGGTCGGCATGGCGTGGAAGTTCTTCAGGCTGGTCCCCCACAGGCCGAGGCCGGTGACCTGCTCATAGCAATGCCCCAGCGCGACCGAGAGGGCTGCAAGGCCGCGCAAGCCGTCCAGGTCCGGATTGCGGCCCCGCAGGATGCCGCCCTCGGATGCCGGCCTGTCGGCCGCGGCCGTTTGGGCGGGATTGTGCTGCGGCAGTCTTTGGCCGGACGCGTCAGGCATGTCGGCCCTGGCGTCTACTGTCCAGCGCCAGCATTCCGGGATCGATCAGACGCATGCCGTCGCTGTGCGACAAACCGGCAGGGGCGGCAAATCACAGACTCGTGATTGTATGGCATCGCCATCGACACGCATTGATCACTCTCCGAGTGTTCGCAGCCACGCCAGCATCGGCCGCCACAGCCCGTTCTCGGCCCTTGCCCCCGCTGCCATGCCGATATGGCCGGCGGCCGGCTGATGCAGATGGGCGCCGCGGATCAGCGTGGCGAGCGGACGTGCCGATTCGGGCGGCACGATGCGATCCCGGCCGGGCACTGCGACAAAGGCGGGCATCGCGATCTGCCCCGGATCGACCGGCAGGCCGGCCACACGCCACTCACCCCGGGCAGGGCCATTCGCGCCATACCAGTCCCGCAGACAGGCGCGGGCGACCTCCGCGGCCAGGGGCACGCCGTCGTTCAGCCAGTCCTCCAGCGCGACGAACAGCTGGGCGCGCGCGCTGTCCTGGTGGAGGCGGGCGAAGCCGCGGTATTTGTCTGCCACGCTCCACGGGTCGAGCAGCGAGAACAGCGATTGCAGCAGATCGACCGGCAGGGTTTTGTTGAAGGCGAGGGCGGGTTCCAGCAGCGGCAGCGTGCCCGCGGCCAGCATCGCCCGTTCCGGGTCCGGTGCATGGAAGTCCCACGGCGCGGCCAGCAGCACCAGGCCGGACAGCAGGTCGGGACGGCGCTGCGCAGCGGCCACGGACAGGGTGCCGCCCATGCAGTAGCCTGCCAGAACCGGCCGGGCGCCGGTGGCCAGGACCGTGGCCGTGATGGCACGCTCCAACCGGCCGGCGATGTAGTCGGTCAGGGTGAAGGCGCGCTCCGTCTCCCCCGGCCAGCCCCAGTCCAGCAGCAGCGGCCGCATACCCTGTCCGGCGAACCAGCGCAGCATCGAGTGCCCGTCCATCAGGTCCAGCACGTAAGCGCGATTGATCAGGCTCGGCACGAACAGCACCGGCCGCCCGCCCGCGGCGTCGTCGTTCACGCCGGTGGTACCGTAGTCCAGCACGCGCGACCCGCCCTCGGCCCACAGCGTCGGCGGATCGTCCAGGCTGCGCTGCCAGGGATGCCGGCGATAGGCGGCGATGCCCTCAATCAGCGCGGCGTCCTGCCGCAGGGTCTCGGCCACCACCGCGGCCGGGAAGTCAGCCTCGTGGCTTCCGTCGCGGACGGCTTGCTGGATCGACTCCAGCACCGCCGCCGCGTTCGAGCTCGGCCAGCCGGCGTTCCAGAGCGGCGACGTGCCGCGCGAGACGTTCGATCTCAGCATCGCGAGCGTCAGGTGCAGCAGCAGCGGGCGCGGCCCGCGGCGCATCAGCGGCCCGGGCCTTTCGGGCCGGTCCGTCATGCGTGTCGCGCGGCAGTCCGCGCAGCATGGCGGACATGGTGCCCGCCCAGACGGCCCAGACCGCCTGCCACGACTCCCGGATCTCCGGATCGGCGGCCAGGGCGCTCAGCTCGCTCTGCCACAGCGTGATCCAGTCCCGCGCCAGACGCTGTGCATCGGGCTGGTCGGCGGACCCCGGGCCCGTGTCGGCTGCCGGCCCGTCGGGGGTGGAGGACCCGCCGCCATCCGCGCTGTGCCCCATCTCGTCCATGCCGGCGTCGGCATCCATGCGTCATTCACTCTCCTGCCTGTGTACCGCGTCCATCAACGGACCCCCGGCCGGACGTCGACCCGCAGTGCGGCACAT
>DAICYU010000242.1:6318-6550 GCA_027311485.1 Acetobacteraceae bacterium | reverse complement strand
GGAGGCATTCGTTGCTGCCAGCCGCCGCAATATGGAAACCCTGACCGCCGCCAACCGCATTGCGCTGGAAGGCGCGCAGGCGGTGGCCCGGCGCCACATGGAAATCGTGCAGCAGGGCATGAGCGAACTGAGTGAGGCTGTGCGGTCGCTCTCCACCACCGATGCGCCCCAGGTCAGGGCCGCTCGGCAGGCCGAACTGCTGAAGCAGGCCTATGAACGCGCGGTCGCCAAC
>DAICYU010000242.1:0-6308 GCA_027311485.1 Acetobacteraceae bacterium | reverse complement strand
GCCTGCTGAACAACCGTTTCAGCGAAGCGATGGACGAGATCAAGCAGCTCGCGAACAAGCCGAAGTAGCGCGCAAACCCTCCGGCTCTCACGCCGGAGGGTTCTTCGTCACCTCGTCCGCCAGGCTGTTGTCGACACAATCGTCGAACGATATGTCGCTTGTCAGCGCCCCGCCGGACCGCATCGCGGCCGCCAGGCGATCGAAGCCCTCCCGCCGGGTCACCGGGTCCGGACCGTAGAGTTCCAGGCGACGATAGCGGTCAATGGCCGCGGCAAAAATCGGCGCCGGCACGTCAGGAAAATAGGGCGCCACGGTGCGCTGAATCTCGGTTCCCGGTGTAGTCCTGATCCAATGCAATGTCTGGTGCATCGCCCGCACCATGCCCAATAGCTCCTCACGCTTCTCTGCCAGGATCGTGCGACGCGTCACCAACGTGGTGTAGGCCGTCAGCCCGCGCGTGGCGGCCGCATACCACAAATGACCAGCGCCGGAGGCCAGCAGTTCCTCGGCATAGGGCTGAAACACCTGCACCGCATCCAGCGTGCCCGCACGCAGCGCCTGTGCGTTCTCGGCCATCGTCTGATCCGTAACGCGCTGCACCGCTGCCGGGTCGGCGCCATCGCGGCGGATATCGTCCTGCAGGCAGAGCCATGGTGTCGGCACTTCCGATACGGTGCCAATCCGCACGCCCAGCAGGTCGGCGGGGCGGAAATCCGGCCGCGGTGTGCGCCCGATCACCAGAAAAGGGTCACGCGCCACCACGTCGCAGAAACACACGACGTCAGATGCCGGATCGGCCTGATGCGTCAACATGACGCGCAGCGGGCCGCCCCACATGACGTCCACGTCGCCGGATCGCAGGGACGCGGCGGTCCGGTTGGGATCGGCTGACAGCCGGAAATCGATCTCCGTGCCCTGTGCCGCGAAGGCGCCGAGTGCCTGCGCCGCGTAGAACGGCGTGTAGAACAGAGCGCGGAAATTCTCCGACAGCGTGATCATGGTGCGGTCCCTGACTTGCGTGGCAACAAAGGATGCGCCACGGAATCGTCTTGCAAAAGGGGGGAACGACATTGCGCGTGGTGCTGATCGGGGTTTCGCATTGGCATACCCCCTTCTTTCTGGAGCCTTGTCTGGCGCTGCCGGACGTATCGATCATCGGCGTCAGCGATCCGGACCTGTCGCGCGCCGAACCGGTCGCCACCCACGCCGGCTGCCGCGCCTTCGCTGACTACCGGGAGATGTGTGCCGCCCTGCGCCCCGACTTTGCCTTTGCGCTTGCCCGGCATTGCGACATGGCAGAACTGGCCCGATTTCTGATCGACCAGCGCATCGCATTCGCGATGGAAAAACCGTGCGCCATCAACGCAGCCGAAGCCGCCGACATCGCCGTCCGTGCCCAGGCGGCCGGCGTGTTCGCGGCGGTGCCCTACGTGATCCGCTACAGCCCGTTGATCGACACCATCCGGGAGGTCGCGGCGAACGAGGCGGTGCAGTATGCCATGTTCAAATTCATCGGCGGCATGGTCGATCGTTACCGCCAGCAGCGGGTCGAGTGGGTGATCGATCGCCGCACCGCCGGCGGCGGTCCGCTTCTGAACCTGGGCGTGCACTTCATGGATCTGTGCCGGGTCCTGCTGCACGGCGCCGAGCTGACCGTGACGGGGGCAATGATGTCGAACCGCAACGCGCACCTGACGATCGAGGATCATGCCGTCGTGCTGATGCAGGGCGGCGGGGCAAGCTGCATGGTCGAAACCGGCTATCTGTATCCGGCCCCCAACTCCGTCTTCGATCTGCACTACAGCATCAGGACGGAAAATCATTACTTCTCCGCCCGTGATGACAGCACGTTGGAGATCGTTACGAACGATCGGCAGCGCAGCACACGCGCCATGAAGCTGACAAACGTTTACTTCTACCCGACATTCGTGCGCGACACGCTGGCGCGGCTCCGCGATGGACGAAAGCCGGTTGCCGACCTGGCGGACAATGCAGCCGCGGTGGCCCTGGTGGAGGCCGCGTACGCGCTGTCGCCGCTACCACCAAGGGCGCCAGAAGGCATTGACGCATGAACGGCGCTGTCACCTGATCCAGCCGCAGCCGATCACGCGCTGGCAGCGGGCGGGCGCCACTGCTAACGTCGCCAAACAATTGTCGTGCCACGGCCGAAGCGGGTGATAGGGCGCGAGTCAAAGGGGAAACGGTACGCTCATGAAGTCAATCGACAGCGCGATCAATATCGACGACCTCAAGCGCATGGCCAAGCGCCGCCTGCCGAAGATCATGTTCGACTTCATCGAAGGCGGCGTTGAGGATGAGGTCGGCCTGCGCACGAATGCCAATGCCTTCCGCGATGCCCGCCTGGTGCCCCGTTACTATATCGATACCTCAAAGCGTGAGCAACGCGCGACGCTGTTCGGCCGGACCTATGCCAGCCCTTTCGGGATCGCGCCGACCGGCATGGCCGGTGCGTTCCGCAAGGATGCGGAGCTGTTCCTGGCGCAGGCGGCAAACGACGCCGACGTCCCCTACCTGATGTCCGGCGCCGCCAATGCGTCCATGGAACAGGCCGCGAAGCTGGCGCCGAAGAACCTGTGGTATCAAATCTATGGCGCGCGCGACCGGTCATTCCAGCTCGACTTGGTGAAGCGCGCCAAGGATCTCGGCCTGTCCACCATCGCCGTCACCTGTGACGTGCCTGTCTCTTCGAACCGGGAACGCAACCGCCGCAACGGCTTCGTCCGCCCGCTGCGGATGACCCTGCCGACGATCCTGGAGGCGATGCTGCACCCAGAATGGGTCGTCACCTACTTCCGCAGCGGCGGCCTGCCGATGCTGGGCAACTGGCAGCGTTACGCGGCGCCCGGTTCCACGCCGGACCAGGTGGCCGACCTGTTCGCCAAGCAAACGCCCGATCCCAGCCAGACCTGGCGCGACCTGGAAGCCATCCGGGAAGCCTGGCCCGGCACGCTGCTGCTGAAGGGCGTCATGCATCCGGAAGACGCGCGGATTGCCACCGGCCTGGGTGTGGATGGGCTGATCGTGTCCAACCACGGCGCACGGCAACTGGACATGATGCCGTCACCGCTGGACATGCTGCCGATGATCCGCGCCGCTGTCGGGCCGGATGTGCCGCTGCTGCTGGACAGCGGCGTGCGCCGCGGCTCCGACATCGTCGCCGCGCTGTGCATGGGTGCTGATTTCATCCTCACCGGCCGAGCGACGTTGTATGGGGCGACCGCTGGGGGGTTGGAGGGTGTGAAGAAGGCGGTCTCCATCCTGCAACGCGAGATCGACCTTGTGTTGGGTCAGATTGGCGCCCCCAACCTCGCGGCGCTCGGACCTCATTACCTGCTGGAAACCGTGCGTGCCGAGGAGGAACGCCGCAATTCCGGTGCGATGACGCTGCGGCGCTGAGTGCAACCCGGCCCGCCGGCCCCAGGCGGGCGCCGCTTGCGTCCGTCACGGTCAAGGCGCCATCAGAACCACATCGCCTTGTCCACCACGTTCCGGAGCGTTTGCCCTGCGGCGAACGCCCGGCAGTTGTCGCGCACGATCGCATACCGCCGATCGTTCAAGTACGGTCCGTATCCCGCCATGTGCGGCGTCAGGATCACATTCGGCATCCGCCACAGCGCATGCTCGGCCGGCAGCGGCTCCTGCTCATAGACATCCAGCGCGGCGCCTGCGATCTCATTGGCTTGAAGCGCCGCTACCAGGTCGTCCAGCGGTGTCGTCTTGCCGCGGCCGATATTGATGAAGAACGCCGAAGGCTTCATCCGCTGGAAGCGCGCGCGGTTGAAGAATCCCTCGGTAGCCGGCGTATGCGGCACCGTCAGGATCACGAAATCAGCCCGCGGCAGCAGCGTGTCCAGAGCCTCGGCCGGATGCAGTTCGGTGACATGCGGCGGCCGTTCGGACCGCCTCGCGTCGGTTGCCAATACGGTGGTGCCAAAGGCGGACAGAAGCCGGGCGGTTTCGGCGCCGATCCCGCCCAGGCCAACGATCAGCGCGGTGGCTTCGGGCAGGTGCACGACCCCCTGGTCCTCGGGCGGCTTCTTCCACTCATGCCGCAGTTGCTGGGGGAGATAGATGTGCAGACCGCGGGCGAAGGCCAGCACATAGGCAAGGATATGGGCGCTGATATGGTCGTTGAAAATCTCCCGGAAGTTGGTCACGGTCAGTGCATGCCGCACCAGCGCATAATGGTAGTAGCCGGCGGCGGGCGCAGCCTGCGGTGCCTGCAACCAGCGCAAGCGGGTCGCCTTGGCCAGCAGGTCTTCCGACAGCCAGCCGAAAGCCGCGTCGGCGGTGGCAATCGCCTCGGCCGCGGCGGCGGCATCCTCGGCCACCACCACGCGTGCTTCCGGTACGTCCTGCCCGAGTTGCCGCGCCCAGGCGCGGGTGATGTCGGTTTGCGGCGGCAGCATGACGAAGGTGAAGGTGTTCGCGGCCATGGCAGTCCTCCCGGCGGGCACGCTACAGCGCCGTTGCCGCAGGCTGAACCACCCGGTGGCTTAATTCGTCGGTGAGGCTGCCGGTTCCTTGCCGGTCAGTCCATAATACCGTACCGGCGTCACCTTCTCGGCCGCCTGCAGCAGTTGCGGAACGCCGGCGCGGATCACGTCCCGCTCCAGCACCCGCTTGATCGCATCGAAGGCCGGCGCCGGCGGCTGCCGACGCTCCTCCACCCGGATGATGAACCACCGGTTGTTTGACCGGACAGGGTATTGCGTCATCTGGCCGGGCGCGAGTGCGAACATCACCGCACCCAATTCCGGGGTCAGCATGTCGAGCCGAGCGAAACCAAGATCGCCGCCGTTCCGGGCGGTCCCGTCCTGGCTGAAGGCGCGGGCGAGGTCGGCGAAGCTCGCCCCCGCCTGGAGGCGCTTGATCAGTTCGTCCGCCTTGTCCTGGGTATCGACCATGATCAACCGGGCCCGCACCTCATCCGGCCCGGGCTTGTTTGCGACATAGGCGTTGTAGACCTGACGCAGCGACTGATCGCTGACGTTGGGTGCCAGCGACCGGCGCAGCACCTCATCCGCCAGTGCCTTGTCGATGGCCACGGCAAGGCGCCGCCGCGTCGCGGCATCATTGTCGATGTGAAGGCTGCGGCCGTAGGCCGCCAGCGCCGCCTCATGCATCAGTTGCAGCGCGGCCTGCTTGTAGAGGTCCGGGAACGCGATTGCGCTGACAACCTCCGGCATGGCGCGAATCCTGTCGGCGACGTCGGCCCAGGTGATCGCGCGCGATCCGACTTCGGCGGCGATCGTATCGGCCGATCGGTCAAGCTCCGCCAACGCCGCATCCAGCGACGCGGCCGCGGCGGCAGTGGGGGGCGGAACGCCGGCTGGCTCGGTCGCCACCGGCTGCGCCCAGGCAACCATGGGAAAACCGGCCGCACAGGCCAGCATCAGTCGCCGTAATCCTGCAAACAGCATGAACCCGCACCCAGCCCCCGACGCAGCGCCCGCTGGCGGCACCTCAGATGCCGTCCACGGATACGAAACAGATATCCGCGTAACGTCCCGGGCGCCAGCAGCCAGATGCACGACGCATCTATGGCTGCCGAACCGCGGGTAGTCGGGTCGGGGGAATTCAGGCCGGGAGCATTGGGGCCGGGGGAATTCGGAGCGATCAACGGGTCCGGACGTCTGCTGTTGAAGACGGCCGGTTACGCGATCAGTAAGTCAGCCGCCGCAGGCCGGACACGACGCCCGAGACGGGCACGAAGGTCTCCGCCCCACGCTCCCGCGGGCCGGCTATCACCAGGGCGTCAACCAGCGAGTCCGGAGCCTCCACATGGTCTGGCGGCAGCCGCTCCAGCGTGCCGATCCGGTTCGTCTGGGCGATGACCACCCCCCCGGACTTGCGGGCCGCCCGGGCGATGGTCATCGCTTCGCGTGTCATGGCGATCGCGGCGGACCCAGCCATGAAGCCGACGCCGATCAGCGCCACATCGATCGGGAAACCGCGGTACAGCAGCGCATCGTCGCCGGCGGGCCGCACCAGGCGAACAAGGTGCTCACGCGTGCGGCGGTTCAGCCGGCCGCCGCCATGACGCGGATCGGTGAAAGTGCCCACCCCGGCGCGGGTCAGATGGCCGGGCAGCCCGTCGGCGATGTCGCGGAACAGGTGGTGGATCGCCCCGACCGGCAGGCTGTAGGCTTCGATCCGATCGGCCGCGGCCAGCGCCTGCAGCCGCGGCACCGGATGCCACTGGCCACCGATCACCCGACGGACCAGCCCCTCATGCGCCAGCAGGTTCAGCCCGTGATTGCGGCCCGCATCATCCGCCGTGGCAT
>DAICYU010000241.1 GCA_027311485.1 Acetobacteraceae bacterium | reverse complement strand
GAGCGGCTGCAAAACGTCCATCACGTCGCCCACCGAAACGTCAACAATAGGTTTGTCGCCCAGCTTTGGAAACACGTAGGCGTCGAGCGTGTTGCGCCATTGCTGCCGATGCTTGGCGTTTTTCCATGATGCTTCATGTGCGTGGATGTAGTGCCCAGCCACATCACGAAACGTTCGGACGACAGCGGCCGCCTCCGCTGCCGCCCTGGCGGCCTCTGCCGCGCGGCGCTCGGTCAACGGGTCCTTGCCGTTCGCCAGAACCTTGCGGGCGGCACCAGCCGCTTCCCGTGCATCGGCCAGCCCCACCTCGGGGTAGCGGCCCAAGCCCATCCAATGTGCCTTGCCGCGGAGGGTATAGCGAAACACCCACGCTCGCGCGTCTGGCCCACGGACCTGAAAATTCAATCCGGCGCCGTCGCTGTAGATGCCCGGCTTCGTCAGCCCCTTTACCGCCAGAGCGTTTAGCTTGTCGCGCATCCTACGACTCCGTTCTTGCAGACAAGGTATCAGCCTACATGTCAGCCTACAAGATGCGCATGGATTGCCTGGGATGTGGCAGGAAGGCCTCGGACAAAGATCCCTATTACCACTGAGTTTCTGGCGTTATTCAGAACGGCGGGGGATGGCGCCAATCAGATGTTCGACGGACACTCTCTCCGCCATTTCGCAGAGTTTCGACACAACACGCTTCGGTTTGGTCAGCTGCACAAAAAGTGCCCGCGGAGATTCGCCTTGCTGCGCCCGTCTTGGCCAGCCTTGGCCACGTGACTGATGTGAGTGGGCTCGGGGTGGGCGGCGCCAATGTTGATCCCAAATTCCTCGATCACGGGTAACAATGAAGTATTGCTGCAAAATAGAGAGGAAAAGCCCTGTCACGCCTTCACCGACATCCGGAGAGCCATCTCGTCTCGCGCATCGGCTGGCTGCGGGCGGCCGTGCTTGGCGCCAATGACGGGATCGTTTCGACGGCCAGCCTGATCGTCGGCGTGGCGGCGGCCTCAGCCGCCACCTCCGACGTTCTGATCGCAGGCGTCGCCGGCCTTGTCGCCGGGGCTATGTCGATGGCGGCGGGCGAGTATGTTTCCGTCAGCTCGCAGTCGGACACCGAGCAAGCCGACCTCGCGCGCGAGCGGGCGGAGCTTGCCGGTCAGCCTGAGTCCGAACTTGAGGAACTGACGCGCATCTACATCGAGCGCGGGGTCCAGGCTGACCTGGCAAGCCAGGTCGCCGATCAGCTGATGGCGAAAGACGCGCTAGGCGCGCATGCGCGAGACGAACTCGGCATCTCGGAGGTCACCACTGCTCGCCCGATACAGGCCGCCTTGACCTCGGCGGCGACCTTCGCCGTTGGCGCCGCCATGCCGCTCGTCATGGTCCTGCTCATGCCGCGCCCGTATCTCGGGGCGGGCGTCTCGATCGCCTCGCTGATCTTTCTTGCCCTGCTCGGCGCCATCGGCGCGCGGACCGGCGGCGCCAATGTCACCAGGGCCACCCTGCGCGTCACCTTCTGGGGCGCTCTTGCCATGGCATTGACGGCGGGCATTGGGGCGATCTTCGGTGCCGTCGCATGATGATTGCGGCTTTCGAGTAGGGGTCGTTATGTGCTCGTGCGGCCAGGACCGAACCTGCGACCAGCGCAGCGGTCGCTCAAGCCCCAAGCACGCGCACGCCACCTGCCGCTTGACCTGACAGCGGGCGGTTCATCCAGCCGGTGGCCGACTGCGGCCGCGAACGGGTTCGTGATGCCCGGGTCTCTACCTCGCGCATGCCACCCGGCCCATATGCGATCCACGTGTTGCATCGCAGCATCGCAGCATCGCAGCATCGCAGCATCGCAGCACTCCGTCGCGTAGCAGCGACGGCGAGAGGCAGGATCAGCCTGCTGCCATGCTTTATGCCCCGACGCCCCCTGTACGCCCCAACACGCGATGTGCCGCTGATCCGCCGCGCACACGGAGGATACCCATGACCTTGTTCCCCATCTCGAAAACGCGTTCCACCGGCGCCACAGTCGCCCTCGCGGGCGCCGCGACCCTGGCCGCGCTTGCTCTCGGCAATCACCTTATGGCCCGTCGGGCGGAGCGGAAGCATCCGCCCCAAGGCGCGTTCATGGCGTTGGATGGCGTCCACTTGCATTACAGCGACCGAGGCGAGGGCAGCCCCATCGTGCTGATCCACGGCAACGCCGTGAGCGGGGACGACTGGGACACGAGCGGGGTTGCGGAGCTGTTGCTGCGGAACCACCGGGTCATCATCTTCGATCGACCTGGATTCGGCTACAGCGAGCGTCCGCGCGGGCACCTGTGGACCGCCGCCCAGCAAGCCGAGCTGCTCCACAAGGCATTGATCCAGCTCGGCGTCAATCGGCCGGTGGTCGTCGGCCATTCCTGGGGCACGATCGTGGCCCTCGCCCTGGCGGAGCGTTATCAGGGTGATGTCGCCGGTCTCGTGTTGCTGTCCGGCTACTACTTTTGGACGCTGCGACCTGACGCGCTGCTGGTGGTGGCAGGCGCGCTCCCGCTGCTGGGTGACGTGCTTCGCTACACCGTCTCTCCGCTGCTTGGCTGGCTGCAAATGCCGATGCTGAAATGGGCGATGTTCTCGCCGGCGCGGGTGCCGGCGCATTTCCAGGCCGCGTATTCGCCCGCCCTGGCGCTGCGGCCCTCGCAGATTCGCGCGACATCGATGGACGGCGCCCTAATGATCCCCGGTGCGCTCGCATTGCGCCGAGGCTACAAGGACCTGACTCTGCCGGTGGTGATCATCGCGGGCGACGGCGACAAAATCGTGTTCAAGCGCAGGTCCGAGCAGCTGCGGGACGCGATCCGGGGCAGCGAATTGCAGATCGTGCCGGGGGCCGGCCACATGGTGCACTATTTGGCGCCCCGGCAGGTGGCCCAGGCCGTTGAGAAAGTCGTCGAAGCTTTCCGCCGGCCTGAAAACGGGAAAGACGATGAGGCAGGGGATTCCAGGGTGGTCAAGCACGACGCACTCACCGCCTCCTAGTCTTCAGGGCCGCCCTTGCGGAACCAGCATAGCGGAAAGACTGCACCCGGAAGACCGCGATGGGGATGATGAACGCGTTTGCGACGCGGGCGGCCGCCGATTGGCTGAGCCACCCGCCCGCTGGTCAGGCGATGGGCGCGGGATGTGGGTGCTGGAGAAAGAAGCGCAGCATCTCACGGCTCGCGTCAGGTCCGCGCGGATCGGTGTAGGACCCGGCCGAACTGCCGCCGAACCAGGCGTGCCCCGCACCGTGGACGGTCCAGTGTTCAACCACCGTTCGTCCGTCCGCTTGGATATTCAGCACGCGCGTGTAAGCGTAGCCGCCGGGAACCTGGCCCTTCTCGGCGCGTGTCTCCAGCCTTGCAGCCTGGGTTGACTGGGCAACGACGGCGTCGCCGTTGCGCGGATTGACCGTGGTATCCCGGTCGCCATGGAACACGATGACCGGGACGATGCGGCGCCGCGGTGCCTCGGACCGCGCGGCGTTACCCGACCCGTTCATACTCCCGCCACGCATCGCAGCGAATGCCGATGGCATATCGCTGGCAGCCCCGCAGGCGAGACCGGAATGCACGCCGATTGCGGCGTAGAGGTCGGGGTAGGCCTCGCCCATGATCGCCGCGGCCGCCCCGCCTGCCGAGAGCCCGGCGAGATAGACGCGCCCCGGATCAACCGCGTAGTCGCGCATGATCTGGCGGGTGATGCCCGCGATCAGTGCCGGCTCACCGCGGTCGCGATGCTGGTCGGCCTCGCTGAACCAGTTCCAGCACCGCTGCATGTTCGCCGAAGTTGTCTGTCCGGGATACACCACCAGGCACGTATGCAGCTCGGCCATCTCATTCATGCGTGTGCCGGCGGCGAAGTCGTCAGGCGACTGGGTGCAGCCGTGCAGCATGACGACCAGGGGCGCGGGCTGTTCGGGGCGATAGGTACTGGGCACGTAGACCTTATAGGGGCGGCTGCCCGCCTCATCGCTGAACGTCGCGGCCAGGAATTGCGCGCCCTCCGGCATAGGAACGCGCGGCGCGGCCGGGGATGAGCCAAGATCCGCGCTACCCGGCGGCAGAAACCCGCCCTGGCTGACCTGGTCGAGAAAGCCGCGCAGCGCCCTGGGTGTCGTTGGCTTCACGCTGGCTGCGGGATTAAAGGGCAGCCAGCCGACGCCGCTGCCGCGCGTCGCTGGAGGCTCAGCCTGCGGTGCGGGCTGCGCATAGGCAGACTCTGCCACGCCGTCGATGGTTGGCGGGGTGCTCCAGGCGGTCGCAGTTGTCGCACTTGGCGTCGTCCTATTGCCTGCGAGCATGCGTTGTAAGGCTGCGGTGGCCTCGGTCAGCCTGCCCGCATTCGTGAGCCGCGTCGCCGCGAGCCAGTCAGTGTTGAAGATGTCGGTCATGTCTATCAATCTTTCAGTCCTGGGGCTCCGGTCAGGTGCTCCCGTTCGGAACCGGTTCGGCTTCCGTCGTCAAAGTCTCGGCTTGGGTGGTCTGACGCTCTCTGCGCCGTCAGGCGGACGCAGCGACGGCGTGTGCGGCTACGCGCGCCGTTGCAGGAAGGGTCAGGTCATACGGTCGGCCAGGGCGGCCCGGACCTCGGCGCTTGCATGCAGCGCTCCCAGGACCTTGATCGACGCGATCGCGGCGCGCGCCAGTTCGGGCGTGACGTCATTCGCGATGCTGGCCAGGCCGAGTACGCTGATGCGCAGCGCTTCGCCACGCTGCAGCACGGCCTCCAGGTCCGCGCGGCTGTAGTGCCGCAAGCCAAGGTCCAATGTATGCCGCGCCACTGACTGCCTGACGGCATCGCCGTGTCGGTCGAGCTGATTGCGGATCGCGGTGCGAATAAAGTCGGTCCGGTTGGAATAGAATCCCTCCCGTACCAGCAGGTCTATATGGCCGAGGTCCACGTAACCCAGATTGATGGTGATCTTCTCACTGTCGACGCTGCCCTTGGGCCGTAGCTCATGCACATTGCTGGCCATCGCTTTACCATCCTCTCACCATCCATGTGGATGGATAAGGGGTGGTGTCGCGTGGTTTGCAAGGTATTCGCTCGGAAGGTTCGATGTATCGCCAAGATCCACCCAGCCCACCGCCCCATTCGCTTCGCGTTGTTAGGCATTCGGTCCCGACCTGATGACAGGTGCCGTTCGCGCCAATAGCCCGGCCTCTTGGTGACGGGGTCTTGGATCGAGGACGAGAACGACATGATCGTCGTGGATTATTTCGCGATGCTGGCCAATGACGTCGTCGGGCGGCCCTACAGCAAGGCCGAGCACAGCCATACCTCGCTAGATCATGATCGGGTCAGGTTGACCCGATCATGATCTAGAAGTCTTTGTTTAATCGCATGATTCACGCCTTCCGGCTTTCAGCCTCAGGCGATCATGCTCTAGCGAGCGCGCAGCCGTCGCCATACGAACCAGCCGAGTCCGATGACGAGGACGGCCAGCACCGCTGCATCGAAGCGGTGCATGATCGCGCGAAGCTCCGGATCGCTGTTCCATCGCTCGCCGAGTTTGTAGCCGGCATAGGCAAGCGCATAACTCCAGAGCCAGGACCCTGCAAACGTATACAGCTGAAATTTGAGTTGGGGCATGCGGGCGATGCCGGCGGGTAGGGCGATAAAGGTGCGGATCACTGGAAGCAATCTCGCGATGAATACGGCGGGGCCGCCGAGCCGTGCGAAAAAGCGGTCAGCCCGTTCGAGATCATCGACGTCCAGCAGTACGTAACGGCCCCAACGCCTTACCGCTCGCCGCCCGCCACGCGCGCCGACAACATAGGCCAACGTCGAACCGACGTTGCAGCCGATCGCGCCTGCGGTTGCCGCCAGGGCCAGGTTAAATCGGCCCGTCGATGCCAAGAATCCCGCAAATGGCATGATGACCTCGGACGGGAGCGGGATGCAGGCAGATTCAATGGCCATCAGGACGATGATGCCGGCATAGCCTCCAGTTGAAATCACGGCGCTGATCCAGCTTGCGAGAGAGCTGAGTAGGGTGTCGATCAAAGGGCTCCACTCCTGACGTTGCGTAAACAGCGGATGGCCCGAGCAATGGTTGCGCGTTGGTGGCGCGTTGCCGGCGAGCACGAAGGGCGGCAACGGCCGCGTCTACTTTACAGGACAGGCAAGTTCCGCCGGGTGCGGGCCGGCCGTTGCGATCATGCGCAAGTCCCTCAGGATCCTTTCACAGCCCTGGATCCGAACCGCCTGGAAGGCCACCTGGCAGTGGTTTCGTCTACGTTGCTTTGTCGTCAATGCTGTCGCGGGCGGGTTGGCAGACCGAGCGAATGCATGAATCTATCCGGCAAAACAACAGCCGGTTCGCCCGCGCGGGCGACACATGTCACCGCGTGCATTGCTCTAAACGGATGCTTTGCAGGCGGCCAGAACCGCAAAATTTCATGCCGTTGTCACCAATAAACATCTCGGATCCCCTAATAGCCGCGGTGAAGAAATCAAGTCGGGGACGGGTCATGCAAAAGAACACGCGCCGCATGCGCGCGCAGCTTGCCGCCATTGCGGCGACCGCTGCTATCGCGACCTTGAC
>DAICYU010000240.1 GCA_027311485.1 Acetobacteraceae bacterium | reverse complement strand
AGCCATGGCCTGAGCCACCGACCAGACAATAAGCGAGATGACCAACACGCGCCGCGGCTTGCCGCGGTCGACAATGGCACCCGCCAGCAGCAGGGTAATGGCATAGGGCCAGAGGAATGCCGACAGCAATATGCCCATTTCAGCTACAGACAAACCCAGCTCATTGCGGATCAGCGGGTTGGCGACCGACAAGGTGCCCCGGTCCATATAGTTGACAACGCAGATGATAAAGATCAGACTGGTGGTCTGAATACGCTTCAGCCGGCGGGTACGGCCCGCTCGTGCCATATTGGACATTGTAGCCTCCCAGTAACGATCAGAATCGCAGCTCTTGATGCGGCTGCCAGGAATGGCGCCGAGCCTTGGGGGCGATGGCAGGTACCAGCGCCACGCGCGGCACGACAACCGGTCCCAAGCGTGTGGCGGGGTCAGAAAACCGTCAAGCTAAACACACGATAATTTCCTCACGATCGTAGTAGGTCGTGATTTAATATCGTATCCCGACATGTATCATTCCATGGCTTGTTCCGGCATCGCCTGCTCGGCCAGCGTCTGCAAGGCCGCCAGAAGGGATGTCACGCCGGCGGAACGGAGCGGAATGAAATGCTTTCCCGCCCTGTGGCAGAGCGCTTTCACGGTCGTGGCCGCGTCATGACTGATGCAATCCACCGGAAATGCTGCCATGTCGCACCGACTGGCCAAGCCTGGCAGCAAGCTCTGGTGGTTTTCTACGCCGCCGTCATGGTGCAGCAGAACGCCGCCCAGTGCTTCCACCATCACCCGCATATGCGCCACCTGATTGGGTCTGCCACCGACGTATAGGAGCGTCAGGCCGTCAAGCCGGATTCCGTTGTCTGCGCTGCCTATTGCGGGCAACGACGCCTCAACGGCAGCCAATTCCAACCGCAGGGCTTCGCGGGCCTGTTCCGCGGCAACCCGGCCGCATCGTTCCCTGTCACGTTCGGTGCGCACCGTCGCAAGCCGCTCCTCCAGGGCTGCACGGCGATTGGCCTCCGCAGCCAGGCGCCTCTCGCGATCGGCTATCAATCCAGACAGGGCGGCCTCGTGCGGCGATGACGGCGCAGCCGCTTCGGCGATCATGCGGTCCTCCAATGCCTGGCGCAAGGCGGCTATCTGAGCGTCACGGTGAATCACCGCATCATGTAAGGCCTGCTGCTGGCGTTGCACCTTGAGTTCCAGTTCAGCCTTTTCCACCTCCAACGCACGCAGCCGCCGGATATCGGCGCGGTTCGCGGAGCCGACGAGGTGCGAGAGCATGTGCACCTCCCCGAAGGCCTCACGAATCAGTGTCTGGGTCGCATGCGGATGCGTCAATGTCGCCCAGTAGGCCCCCGGTATGTCGCCCCCCTGCACGCCCCCCTGCCAAAGAGTGCGCAGTGCGTCTTCAGAGGCCGCGCGGCCGAACTGGCTGACTGCGAGTTTGTGTCGTTGATCCAGCGCCTTGTGCAGATGCCGGGCGGCGTCGTCATGACGGGCGGCCAGACTGACGGCAATGCCGTGCAATTCGTGGTCCGTATGGTGCTGCGCGGCAAGGCCGAGCTTTTTCAAGATCTGCCGCAGGTCATGTGTGGACAGGCAGGTGCCGATGATCGAGCAATGCAGATTGGTATTGAATTCCCAGATTTTGGTCCTGCGTGGCGCAGCCTGCCGCAGCACGAGTGCGGGTGCGACCGGCGACGGTGCAAAGGGCCGGGATAGGACCGAGGCAACCGGCGTGGTTCGGACTGCAATCGACACCCCGCTTGCGCTCATGGCTTCGCTCCTCGCTAATCCCGGTCCAACATAGCGACTCGTGTTCCATACCGGAAGTGCGTAATGTCTTATTGGCTATAGCGATACTGGCCTCCCAAGCGCGTGTGCCAAGGGGGCCAACGGGGTGCTGCCGCCATCGTCGCCAATTTGCCGGAGGGCGACAAAGCCGATGTAGACGCCGCACGCCGCGCATTCGACGATGGTGTATGGGCGAAAGGCGGTCCGTCAGGCCGCGACAAAATGCTGTGGAAGATTGCCGATCTTATTGAACGGAACCTTGAGGAACTCGCGGAGCTGGAATCGGTCGATAATGGCAAGCCTTATTCGGTGGCCCGCGTCGCCGACCTGGCGCTGGCTGTCGACATGTTCCGCTACATGGCCGGGTGGGCGACGAGGTTCACCGGCTCTACCCTGCCCTTGTCCTTGCCAGGCGAATATCTGTCCTATACCGTGCTGGAGCCTGTAGGCGTCGTCGGGCAGATCATTCCCTGGATTTTCCCCTGCGGATGGCAGCCTGGAAGCTGGCGTTGGCGTTGGCGGCCGCCTGCACCGTGGTGCTGAAAACCACCGAACAAACGCCGCTGAGCGCACTGCGTATGGCCGAACTGGTCCAGGAGGCCGTATTCCCGCCAGGCGTCGTGAATATTCTGACCGGATTTGGCGAAACCGCCGGTGCTGCGATTGCCGCACATCCGGACGTGGACAAAGTGGCCCTCACCGGTCCGACAAAGGTCGGCAAGCTGATCGTCCAGGCGGCGACGGGCAACCTGAAGAAAGTGTTATCGGAACTTGGCGGCAAGTCACCGGCCAGCATCCTGCCGGGCGCCGACCTCAACTTGGCAACCTTCGGTGCGGCCAATGCAATCTTCTTCAACCAGGGTCAGTGCTGCTGCGCCGGCTCGCGGCTTTATGCGCACAAGGGGGTGCGCGTGTCGCCGCCGGGGGCGACCGGGTTGGCAACCTGGGATACTTCGTTGCGCCGACGGTGTTGGAAAACACGACGCCAGACATGAAGGTCGTTCGGGAGGAAATGTTCGGCCCGTGGTCTGCGCCCAGCCCTTCGATGACGAGGATATTGACGCGATCGCTCGGCGGGCGAACGACACGATTTATGGCCTGGCAGCCAGCGTATGAACGACGAATGGAAGCCTGGCACACTAACTCGCCAACCGCATCCGTTCGGGCACCGTCTGGATTAATTGCCACAACGTGTTCGACGCATCGTTGCCGTTCGGCGGCTATAGGCAATCCGGCTGGGGTCGCGACATGGGCGCCGAGGTGCTTCAGAACTACACAGAGGTAAAGGCGGTGACCGCAGCTCTCTGAGGTAACTTCCACAGCCGGGGACGGTCATCCGCCGCCGGGCTGCTGGACATACCGCGGCCAATGGAAACTGGACGAAACGCGGACATCGGTGGCACCGTCGCGTTATGACCTATGCCGACAATGAACTGCGGGCCGGCGAAATTGCCGTCCCGCTTCCCTCGGAAACCGATGCCGGTGTCTATTTCGTCGGCACGATCCGCACCCCGTGGAAGACACGCGCCGAATGTCCGAAACGGGGCAGCCTTGATGGTCCGCTCTGCGCGATCGTCGTCGACCCGCGCTGGCATCAGGCGTTGACCGGCATCACCGCGCACCCACGCCTGCAGGTGCTCTACTGGATGCATCAATCACGCCGGGACCTTGTGCTGCAGACCCCACTGCGGACGATGCAGACCACTGGGACGTTCGCGCTGCGGTCTCCACTCAGACCGAACCCGATTGCGTCGTCGATCGTGGTGCTGGTCGACGTCGATGGCGCAACAGTGCACGTGCGCGGCCTGGATTGTCTGGACGGCACGCCGCTGATCGATTTGAAGCCGGATCGTAACACCACGGACTGACCGCTGGAATCGTCCTGTGGAGATGGCCTTTCTGCACGATCTTTGTTATGTTTGTTTAGGAATAGCGAAGGAGGAGATCACGCCGATGAACGTCGTGACCCAGATTCACCCGTTCCTCGACGGCAAGGCAAAACGCATGCTGATCGGCGGCAAGTGGTTGGAGGCCGTCTCCGGCAAAACCTTTGAAACACGCAATCCCGCAACCGGCGAAGTCCTCGCGCATGTCGCGGAAGGCGATGCCGAGGATATCGACCGGGCCGTCGTCGCTGCCCGTGAAGCCTTCAATGGACCATAGAGCAAATTCCGTCCGGCCGAACGGCAGCGGCTATTGCTGAAGCTCGCTGACCTGGTCGAGCATGACATTGAGGAATTCGCGATCCTCGACACGCTGGACATGGGCGCACCGATCACCCCCACCCAGGGCAATCGCCAGCGCGCTGCATGGCGAAACGATCAGCAACTCGCTGCCCGGAGATTATGTTTCCATTACGCGGAAGGAACCGGTTGGCGTTGTTGGCGCCATCATCCCCTGGAACGGACTGCTGATCGCCTCGATCTGGAAGATCGGGCCAGCGCTGGCGACCGGCTGCGCCGTTGTGCTGAAGCCGGCCGAAGAAGCGCCGCTAACGCCGCTGCGGCTGGCGGAACTGTGCCAGGAATCCGGGGTGCCCCCAGGCGTGGTCAACGTAGTGCCCGGCTTTGGCGAAACCGCCGGCGCGGCCCTGGCATCCCATCCGGACGTCGACAAGGTGGCTTTCACCGGCTCGCACATGACCGGCCAGTCGATCGTTCGGGCCTCGGCTGGAAACCTCAAGCGCGTCTCGTTCGAACTGGGCGGCAAGTCGCCGGACATCGTCTTTGCCGACGCGGACATGGACCAGGCCGTCCCAGGCGCCGGCATGGCGGTTTTCGCCAATTCCGGCCAGATCTGCAGCGCCGGCACGCGCCTGTTCGTCGAAAAGAAGATCGACGAGGAATTCACCAACCGCGTCGCCGCCTTCAATAAATCGTTACGAATCAGTGACGGCAGCGATCCGGAGACACAGGTCGGGCCACTGGTGTCGGAGGAACAGCTGACCCGCGTCACCGGATACCTGAACATCGGCCGGCAGGAAGGCGCCAGGCCGTTGTCCGAAGGTGAACGGCTGACCGATGGCGCCCTGTCAAAGAGCTATTTCATTCCGCCGACGGTGTTCGCCGACGTGCGTGACGATATGCGCATCGCGCAGGAGGAAATCTTCGGTCCGGTCATCTCCGCCATATCCTTTACCGATATCGAGGAGGTGATCGAGCGCGGCAACCGCACCCAGTTCGGCCTGGGTAGCGGCGTCTGGACCCGCGACGTCGGCAAGGCGCACAGGCTCGCGAAAGCGATCCGGGCGGGATCCGTCTGTATCAACTGCTACCAGGCGATGGATCCTGCCGTTCCGTTCGGCGGCTACAAAATGAGCGGTTAGGAGCGTGAATCGGGCGTGCAGCATGTGGAAAAGTACCTGAACGTAAAGTCTGTCTGGATTAAAATCGACTGACGCGCCGCAACCGGGATCGTCCTGCCCCTGACGGGTGAAACGGGCCAGTCTGGACGATCCCGGGATCCAGCCCCAGGTTCCAAGGCATCGCCCCACCCCTGACAGCGCGCCCGTTCGGTCCTATCTTTGGCTCAATCATGGAGGAGGACCAAACCAATGCTGAACCCCGTTTCGCCGTTGCCACTGAAGGATCCCACCCTGTTCCGGCAGGCAAACTACCTGGATGGCAAGTGGGTGGGCGCTGATAACAGCCAGACCATTGTCGTGAAGGACCCCGCCACCGGCGAGGCCATCGGCGAGGTCCCGTCGATGGGCGCCGCGGAAACACGCAGGGCGATCGAAGCCGCATACCGCGCCTACCCTGCTTGGCGTGGAATGCTGGCCAAGGAACGCGGCGCCATCCTGCGCAAGCTGTCTGATCTGATGCTGGCGAATGCCGACGACCTGGCGATGATCATGACGGCGGAACAAGGCAAGCCGCTCAGCGAAAGCCGGGCCGAGATCGTCTATGCTGCCAGCTTCATCGACTGGTTCGCTGATGAAGCCAAGCGCATTTACGGCGATACCATCCCACAAAACGCCAAGGGCCGGCGCATCCTTGTGCTGAAGGAGCCGATTGGCGTCTTCGCGGCGATCACGCCGTGGAATTTCCCGTCCGCGATGATCACGCGCAAGGCCGGTCCTGGTTGGGCCGCCGGCTGCACCGGGGTTATTCGGCCGGCATCGCAGACCCCGTTCTCGGCCCTGGCCCTGGCTGTACTGGCTGAACGTGCCGGCATGCCAGCGGGCGTGTGCAACATCCTGACGGGCCCCTCGAGCGCCATGGGCGCGGAACTCACCGCCAACCCGATGGTCCGCAAGCTGTCCTTCACCGGCAGCACCGAAGTGGGCGCCAAGCTGCTGGCGCAGTGCGCGCCGACGATCAAAAAGACCAGCATGGAGCTGGGCGGCAACGCGCCGTTCATCGTGTTCGATGACGCAGACCTGGATGCCGCCGTGGTCGGCGCTATGGGCAGCAAATTCCGCAACACCGGTCAGACGTGCGTCTGTGCCAACCGCATTCTGGTGCAGGACGGCGTATATGATGCCTTTGCCGCCAAGCTGAAGGCGGCCGTTGAAGCCATGAAGGTCGGCAACGGCATGGAGCCGGGTGTATCGCAAGGTCCGCTGATCAACGCCGACGCCGTGAAGAAGGTCGAGGAGCACGTCGCCGATGCGCTGTCGCGCGGCGCTTCGGTGGTCACCGGCGGCAAGCGTCATGATCTGGGGGGCAACTTCTACACGCCGACAGTACTTGCCAACGTGCCCCATGACGCAATGATCTTCCACGAGGAGACATTCGGTCCCGTCGCCCCGTTGTTCCGCTTCAAGACCGAGGAAGAAGCGATCCGTCTGG
>DAICYU010000023.1 GCA_027311485.1 Acetobacteraceae bacterium | reverse complement strand
TCGGCATGACGCTGGGCAACGCGATTCGTCGGATCCTGCTGTCGTCGCTGCAAGGTGCGGCGGTTACGGCGGTACAGATCGATGGCGTGCTGCATGAATTCAGCAGCGTTCCCGGCGTGCGGGAAGACGTGACGGATATCGTGCTGAACATCAAGCAGCTCGCGCTGCGGATGCACGGCGAAGGCCCGAAGCGGATGACGTTGACTGCGACCGGACCGGGTGAGGTTCGCGCTGGCCAGATTCAGGCCGGCCACGACATCGACATCATGAACCCCGAGCTGGTGATCTGCACCCTGGACGATGGTGTGAAGCTCGGCATGGAGTTCACGGTCAACCTGGGCAAGGGCTATCAGCCGTCCAGCGTCAACCGGCCTGAAGATGCGCCGATCGGGCTGATCCCGATTGACTCGATCTACTCCCCGGTGCGTCGCGTGTCCTATCGCGTGGAGCCCACCCGCGTCGGTCAGGTCACCGACTATGACAAGCTGCTGCTGACCGTCGAAACGAATGGCGCCGTGACGCCCGAAGATGCCGTGGCGCTGGCCGCCCGCATTCTGCAGGATCAACTGCAGCTGTTCATTAACTTCGATGAGCCGCAGCAGATCCGCGCCGAGGAGCCGCAGGACGATCTCCCGTTCAACCGGAACCTGCTGCGCAAGGTGGATGAGCTGGAGCTGTCGGTCCGCAGTGCGAACTGCCTGAAGAACGACAACATCGTCTATATCGGTGACCTGGTGCAGAAGTCGGAGCAGGAGATGCTTCGTACGCCGAACTTCGGCCGCAAGTCGCTGAACGAGATCAAGGAGGTGCTCACCTCCATGGGTCTCAACCTTGGCATGACCGTCCCCGGCTGGCCGCCGGAGAATATCGAAGACTTGGCCAAGCGGCTTGAAGAGCCGTTCTGAGCCGGCAAAAGGAACTGAATCAATGCGTCACGGAGTTGCCGGCCGGAAGCTCGGCGTTACCTCAACCCACCGCCTTGCCATGTTTCGCAACATGGCGCATGCGCTGATCAAGCACGAGCAGATCACCACGACGCTGCCGAAGGCGAAGGAACTGCGCCCGGTCGCCGAAAAGCTGATCACACTCGGCAAGAAGGGCGGCTTGGCCAACAAGCGCCGCGCCTATGCGGAGCTGCGGGATGATGTGATCGTCAACAAGCTGTTTGGCACGTTGGCCGACCGCTACCGGGCTCGCGCGGGCGGCTACACCCGGGTGTTGAAGGCCGGCATTCGCTTCGGCGACGCCGCGGACATGGCGGTGATCGAGCTTGTCGATCGCGACCCGTCTGCGAAGGGCCTCGACAGTGGCCCGGTTCAGGTGAAGGAAGAAGAGACCGAGGAGTAAAGTCTAAGGTCGCGACGCAAAACGGGATGCCAAATATGGCATCCCGTTTTTGATTCAAAGAGGCTGTCGTCGGGCTGCGTTCCCCTCCGGCAGCATCACCAGCTCAGAGTTTGCGGCCCAGACGCTTCTCGACCTGATGCTTCTCCCAATCGCCGGTCAGCAGCGGGATCTTGTCGAACACCCGTAAGCCGTGAAACGCCAGTCCAGTGCCCCAGCCGAGTGCCGGAAAGATGACCCATAAAAACTGGGGCGCGGTGACAATGTTGATGACCGCAAGAATGATCATCACAAGAACATATTGCGCGGCATGAACGTAAAAGCCTTTGATCGCCCGAACATGGGCAAAGGCCAGTGCCTCCTCCTGTTCGGGCCAGGGGGCCGTGGCGGAGTTGGGGGCGATGGTCGGATGAGACGTGGTAATCATGGGTGTTTCGGGCTCCTGTAAAGACGAGAAGTCCACTTCGAATACCGCTCCAAGCGCTTTCAGGGTCTCGACACTCGCGGGTTGACCGCGTTCGATCCGCTGAATCGTGCGCGTGCTCAAGCCGCTGAGGCTGGCGAGTTGTTCCTGCGACCAACCCCGTTGCAGCCGGAGCTTCTGGATAAGCATTCGTGACCCCTCGTTCGACACCCGGGCAAACTGGCTTCATTGTGTCGCGTCCACCACGACGCCGACCCGACTTTAAGCGGACATTATGGCGACAGCGACACGACTTCTGGCTGACCGAACCAAAAAATGGGTGCTGAACGGCAAGGGAGGCGGTCTGGACGCCGGGCGAACGCCGGTATGGCGTCGCTGGAACGTATTCCCGGCAACTTGCGGAGGGGCGGCGGATTTTTCCGGCCCAGCCTGGCCGGACCAAATGGCAGGCACACACGCGGACCACTGGCGCGCCGAGTTCGGGCCGCGACGCGGCGGCCCGTCAAGCATCTGGCTGGCCCGCTCAGCGCGGGCCAACTGTCCGTCTTACGGAATCATCCACGGCACGACGTATTGCTGCAGCAGCACCAGGAAGCCCAGGAGCAGCGTCAGCGCGACGCTGTGCTTGAACGTCCGGGCGAACACCAGCCCCTCCTGCCCCTTCAGATCCGTGACTGACACGCCGGTGGCGATGTTTTGGGGAGAGATCATCTTCCCCATCACGCCACCCGAGGAGTTCGTCGCCGCGATCAGCACTGGATTCAGGCCCAACTGATTCGCGGCGACCACCTGCAGGTTGCCAAACAGCGCGTTGCCGGAGGTGTCGCTACCCGACAGGAACACCGCGACCCACCCCAGAAACGGCGACACGAGCGGGAATATCACGCCCATGGAGGCCACGCCCATGCCGAGCGTATAGGTCATGCCGGAATAGTTCATGAGGTAGGCCAGAGCGACGATCAGCGCGACAGTCAGGATCGCGATCCGGCTCTGGCGCCAGGTCACCGCAACCGCCGTCATGAAACGGCTCGGCCCGACACCTACGAGAGCAGCCGTAATGATGGCCGATAGCAGGATCGCGGTGCCTGTGGACAGCGGCTGAAACACCCAGAGCGCGGCATACGGCTTGGCGTTATACAGAGTGATGGCGATCTGGTTGTGCAGGCCGGGCCACGGGATCGCGTGCTGCCCGATGGCGAATATCTTCAGGTGCGTCCAGGCGATTACGACGACCGATACCACGATCCACGGCAGCCACCCCTGCCAGGTCGGTACGGCGGCGCCGGTCCGCGGGGCGTTGGATGTCCGAATGCGGACCGCGAAGGTTGGATCGGCGGCCGGCTTCCAGAATTGCAGGAAGGCGATGGTCACGATCAGCGCCGTCAGCGACGACAAGACGTCGGTCAGCGCGAAATCCAGGTAGTTGGATGCGACGAACTGGCCGATGGCAAAGCTCATTCCGGACACCAGCAGCAGCGGCCACAGCGCCTTGACCGAGCGCCGACCACCGTAAAGTGTCATGACGTAGAACGGCAGCAGCATGGCCAGGAATGGCAACTGACGGCCGATCATCGCGCCCAGGGTCGCTGCCGGCAGGCCGGTGACCTGTCCCAGCACCGTCACCGGTGCGCCCAGGGCGCCGAATGCCACCGGTGCGGTGTTGAAAATCAGGGTGAATGTCAGCGCCTCCAACGGCGGGAAGCCCACCAGGATCAGCAGCGCGCTGGTGATCGCCACCGGCGTGCCGAAGCCGGCGATACCCTCCAGCAGACAGCCGAAGCAGAAGCCGATCACCACCAGGACGACACGACGATCATCCGGCAGATGGTCCAGCACCCAGGCCCGGAACGCGTCGAACCGGCCGGACGAGACGGCGATGTTGTACAGCAACAATGCGTTGAAGACGATCCACATCACCGGCCACAGCGCGAACACGGCACCGGCCGCGCTGCTATCCAGCGCCAGCCCGGCGGGCATACCCCATACAAGGACGGCGATCGCGAAGGCCGCGACCAGACCGGCCAGGGACGCTTGCCATGCTGGGCGGCGCAACCCGCCCAGCAGGACCAACACGATCGCAATGGGCAGCGCAGCGACCAGAAACGACAACGCGAGGCTGCCAGCAACCGGCGTCAGTAACTGATGGAACATTATTAACCCCGAAATTTCTCAGCGTATCCGATAGCCGGACACCGACCAGGCGTAACCCGCTGGTCGGTTGCCGATAAGGCTTTTCAGTCTCTGCGCAATATCAAATATTCCGCTGCGGCGGCCTACACGCAGGCTGCGTTCATCGCCCTGCAGCGCGCATCGAATGCGGCAGAGATGAACTCCGGCCGCTTGTACAGGCCCTTCAGCCATGCGGCGAGCATGCAGAGCTCCTCCAGCTTGATGATTTCGTCCAGTGTGTTATCCGGGAACGAGAGCTCGAAGCTGTCCGCGATCGTGGCAAGCAGCGATTCGATCTGCTCGATCATCAGGCCGCAATCGGATTCCAGCACCGCGGTCCGGGTCAGGACAGCCTCATCAATCTCATATTCATCCCGGATCAGTTTCACGATCCAACGGAACATGTGCATCCAGTTTTTCACGTCGTCGGTCGGGCGAGACATGTCGCAGGCTCCGGGTCGTGGGCTGGCCGAAACGGCTGCCAGAAATTGTCTAATAAAGCGTTGACGCTGCACGCTGTCGCATAGGTCTGGCCTCACATTCAACGCATGGAAGACGTCCGAACGCAGGGCTTCTCCAGAATCCCATCTCGCGTAACACTGTGGCCATGCCGGTCCAACCAAAAATGCGTTCAGCCGCGGTATCCCGACAGACCCGCCTGACCGCCGTCATCGTCGCGTCCGCCCTGTTCATGCAGAATTTGGACTCGACCGTGATCGCAACGGCATTGCCGACCATGGCGCGCGCGTTTGGCTACGATCCCGTGCGAATGAACGTTGCGCTGACATCGTACCTGCTCAGCCTGACCGTGTTCATCCCGGCCAGCGGCTGGGTGGCGGATCGCTTCGGCACCCGTAACGTGTTCCGCACGGCGATCGTCGTCTTCACCATCGGCTCGGTCCTGTGCGGCCTGTCGCAATCGCTGCCGGCTCTGGTTGCGGCCCGGGTCCTGCAAGGTGCCGGGGGCGCCATGATGGTGCCGGTCGGGCGGCTACTGCTGTTGCGGACGGCCGCCAAATCCGAACTTGTTGCCGCCATGGCGTGGCTGACCGTGCCGGCCTTGCTCGGACCGGTGGTCGGGCCGCCGGTCGGGGGCTTCATCGTCACGTATTTCAACTGGCGCTGGGCGTTCTTCATCAACATCCCGGTGGGCATCGCCGGGTTGGTCGCCGTAACGATCTTCATTCAGGACTTTCGGGAGACGCCGCGTGGCGCCTTCGACCTGCGGGGCCTGCTGCTGACCGGCTTCGCCCTGATCTGCCTGATGTTCGGGCTGGAAACTGTCGGCCGCGGCCTCGTCTCCTGGCTATGGACCGTCGGCATGATCGCCGCCGGCCTGCTGTTCGCCTTCGGCTACTACCTGCATGCCCGCCGCGCCGCGGCGCCACTGCTGGATTTTACCCTGATGCGGCTGCCCAGCTTCGGGTTGTCATTCAGTGCGATGATGTTGTTCCGCACGGGGATCGGCGCCATCCCGTTCCTGCTGCCGATGATGCTGCAGGTCGGCTTCGGCGATGCCGCCGCGAAAAGCGGACTGATCACCTTCGCCAGTTCGGCGGGCGCCCTGGTGATGAAACCGGCGGCGCAGTATGCGCTACGGCTGTTCGGGTTCCGCGACACGTTGATCTGGAACGGCCTGCTGTCGGGGGTGCTGCTGATGGCCTGCGCCCTGTTTCGCCCCACCTGGCCCGCCGCGGCGATCTATGCCGTGCTGCTGACCGGTGGATTTTTCCGTTCGCTTCAGTTCACCGCCTACAACACGCTGGCCTATGGCGACGTGCCGCGGCCGCAAATGAGCGCGGCGACCAGCCTGTACACCGCCGGTCAGCAACTGGCGGCAACGATCGGAGTTTCGATCGGCGCCCTGTCCCTGGAGCTGGCGCGCACCCTGGCGCATCACGCGACACCGCAAAACAGCGATTTCAGTGCCGCCTTCGTGGTGGTCGGAGTGATGACCCTGGCCGCGGCACCGATCGCACTGCTGATGCCCCATACGGCCGGCGATGAACTGACGGGACGACAGCGCGTCGCCACAGGGACGGCGCAGCCAGCACCGGGTGCCGGGGAATGAGCGGCCTTGAAGATTACTGTTCGATTGCAGCGACTGTGGGCTTGCCAACCGCCCGCGGTTTGCACTAACCAGTGGCCGGTCCCGGGCGCGTAGCTCAGCGGGAGAGCACTACCTTGACACGGTAGGGGTCACAGGTTCAATCCCTGTCGCGCCCACCATTTTACCAAGCACGTATCTGCCGTATTCCCATTACTCGGGGATTGGCGGTCAGACGGCCAGCCGTTTGCGCAACGACAAACCGCCGTCACGGGATGCAGCCTGGGCCGTCTGTCCTCAATCCCAATGAATCGGTCTATTCAGCCGCGATGGTCACGCCTTGCCGGTCGCCCAGTGGGAAGATGTGCCATGCGTATCGCTCAATAGATGGCCGCCGCCCTGGTGGGACGGTTCGAACAGGATCCCGGCGGCGCCACTCAGGTTGGTCAGCAGCGGTGTGATTGCCCCGGTCTTGACGTTGATCTGGTCGAAGTTCGTGCCCACCGAAGCGTACAGATCTTGCGGATTGATGTCATTGACCTTCAACGCAATGACCTGGTTGCTGCCGCTGGAGGAGATGTAGAACGTGCCCGCCTTCGCCCGCGTCATAACGGCGTCGTCCGGTGTGCCGGCCGAACTGGGCAGGGTGAAGAAGCTTTCGGTCTGCTGCGGCGTGCCAGGGTGGTGGATGAATGTGTACGCCTTGTCGGCCTCGCTGGTCAGGATCAAAGAGCCATCCGGCAGTGTCTTGAGCGAGTCCGGGTCAGACACCGGCAAAGGCTGGTTGGTTGCGCCGGTGTTGAGATTGGTGCCAGTGTCACCCAGCCGCAGGATGGCTTGTGTTTGCAGAGTACCGAACGGTGCGTTGCCGTTGAGCAGTTCGGAAACGACCGGATCGCCAGGGTTGGCAGGGTTAGTCTGGCTGATAAAGACTGTGCTCTTCTGGAAGGCGACATCGTCGACCCCACGCGGCGAGTTCGCGCCGTACATGTAGCCTGAGCCATATTTGAGCGGCGTGCTCAGCTGTTTTGTTGCCGGATCGATAAAGCTGAGCGTCGAGTTGCCGTCCTCGTTCTGCAGCACCCAGACATTTCCGGTCTTCGGATCGAGTTTGAGGCCGTCGACGTGGCCGCCGACCGTGTAGGTATTCTCGACGCCACCCTGCTTGTTGTATTCGACGATCAAGCTGTTGCCACTGGTGCCGGGCGGTGCCGACGCGCTGGCGTGGTTACCCCACACCACCCAGACCGAGCCGTCGGCGGCCGTGATCGAATCCGGAACGCTCGCCCCGTTCGGCGCCGTTGCAAAAATGCTTTCTCCAAGAACGTTCGCCATGTTCCCTCCTGCCATCGAAGCGGCACGGTTGCCGCCGGGCGCACCCTAGCGGAGGGTTGTCTTGCGATACGCTCACGGTTGCACGGTCATTGAAGCATCTTGGGCTTGACTTAATGCGCTCTGCGGACAGTCTGATATAGAAACATACGAACTGGGATTGATGCTGTGAAAAGCACAATGCGAATCTGTGCCGGCGATCCAGACGGCAGGAAATCGTAACGAATCCTTGCCAAAGGCCGCCGCGCTATCGGCAGCGCAACGGTCAACAATCTCTGTACAATCCATTCCGAACTCGACTTCAACAGTCATATCGCGTGCGACTGTCGTGCGCCCTGTGCGGCGCCCCCGGATACGATCCCCCGGGTTCGCCGCGGGTCCGATCAGTTCTCGATCCGAACGTATTCGAAATCGCCTGGCATGTTGTCGATGCCGTGGCGCGGCGGGGCGATCCATCCGGCGTAGCGGCCGGGCTGCCAGGACGGTTGCATCAGGCTGGCAATGAACTGGTTATCGTCATCGGACGGCAGCATGGCCATCTGCTGCCTGATCCACGCCTCGGCCGATAGCACTGCGCCAGCGGTGTCGGTGTGTACGGCACTGAACTCCCCGATGCGGCGGTTGAATGCGACATGCGGCAGGGTCATCCGGAAATCGATGCCGGCGCGTTCCAGCACGCGGTTCCAGCGGCCGATCCCCAGCATCGTATCTTCAACGTAGTCGTCCCGCAGGCGCATGTTCAGCGCCGACAACGCGGGCACCTCGTCCTTGATGATCGCGCCGTCGCGCAGCCGCAGGACGGGGTAGGTGGATGCCGTCAGTTGATGGTCGTCGGTCAGCTTGTCCTCGCGGTAACGGCCTTTCAGTCCGGCGTTGAAGGCGTTCGCCGCGTTGGTGCTGATTTCGTTACCGAACAGGTCCAGCGTCAGGGAGAAGTGCAGGTTCGCCTTCTTCTGGATGGTCGGCAGATCGATGACACCCAGCCGGCGGATGCGCTCGATGTCATACGGGTCGTCGATGCCGGCTTCGTTCATGGCTTCCGCGGTGCGCTGGATGACGCGCGCTACGCCGGTTTCGCCGACGAACATGTGGTGCGCTTCTTCCGTCAGCATGAAGCGGCAGGTGCGGGACAGCGGGTCGAAGCCGGACTGCGCCAGTGCGGCCAACTGCATCTTGCCGTCGCGGTCGGTAAAGAAGGTGAACATGAAGAACGACAGCCAGTCCGGCGTGCGTTCATTGAAGGCCCCCAGCATGCGGGGGCTGTCCTGGTCGCCCGAACGGCGACGCAGCAGTTCCTCGGCTTCCTCACGCCCGTCGCGGCCGAAGTATTTCTGCAGCAGGTAGACCATCGCCCAGAGGTGCCGGCCTTCCTCGACATTCACCTGGAACAGGTTGCGCATGTCATACAGCGACGGGGCGGTGGCACCGAGGTGGCGCTGCTGCTCAACCGAGGCCGGTTCGGTATCGCCCTGGATGACCAGCAGGCGGCGTAGCATGGCGCGATATTCGCCAGGTACATCCTGCCAGGCGGGCTGGCCCTTATGGGCACCGAACGGGATGGTGCGGCCTTCGACCTTCGGCGCCAGCAGGATGCCCCAGCGGTATTCAGGCATGCGGACGAAGCCGAACTTCGCCCAACCCTCGGCGCCGACGCCGACCGCGGTGCGCAGATACACGGACGAACCCTGGAAACCTTCCGGTCCCATCGACTTCCACCAATCGATGTAGCCGGGATGCCAGGTTTCCAGGGCCTTGCGGACCCGCTGGTCCTCGGCGAGGCCAACATTGTTCGGGATCAGGCCGTCGTAGTCGATCTGGCCGATGCCCATTGCTGCGCCGTCTGACATGGTGGCTGTTCCTTTCAGACCCGTTCGGGGTTGAAATCCGGCCGCACGCCGGACCCATAGCGTTTCAGCGATCCGGCCTCTCCAACCGCGTTGGGCCGCAGGAAGATCCAGTTCTGCCAGGCGGTTAGGCGACCGAAGATGCGGGTTTCCATCGTTTCCGGGCCGGCGAAGCGCAAATTTGCCTCCAGCCCGGTCAATGCGTCCGGCGAGAAGGAGGCGCGTTCCTCCAGGATCAGGCGCACTTCGTCATCCCAGTCGGTTTCGTCGTAGGCGAACGTCACCAGGCCGAGTGCCTCGGCATCCTCGGCCGACAACGTATCCCCAATGCGTTCGGCGCTGGCGATCAGCGAGTCCGGTTCGCCATAGAAACGGTTCGCCAGGCGGCTCAGGCCGTTTCCCATGGGGTAGGCACTGAAATTCAGTGCCGACAGATGCAGGGTTGCGGGGCCGCGATTGTCCCCGGCGCCGGTGCCCGCAAACATCACCGACCGGTCGGCGGCAAAGACCAGTTCGGCCAGTGTGCCGGCGAAGCAACTGCTCGGCTCGATCAGCGCGATCAGGCTGCGCGCGGTCATGTCGACGCGTTTCATGACCCGCTTCAGCAGCAGGCGGATTTCGCGCACCAGCCAATCGGACTGGTATTGTTCCAGCAGACTGTCGGCCGCCAGGACCTGCGCCGGATCGCCGCTGGTGCGGAACACGATCAGGCCGACGGCCGGTTCATTCAGCCGCAGGTGCAGCAGGGCGTCGTCCAGTTCCCGCGCCATCGCCAGTGGCCAGAACGACGAGCCTGCATCGTGGATGCCACGCAGGTCAGCCGGCAGCTCGGCCGGCCCCTGGATCGTGACGTTTGCCTGGCGGCCAGCACGGTCGATGGCCACCTGGACATGCGGATATGTCACGCCGTCGTCGCTGAACTGGCGTTGCAGCGGGGTCAGCGCAACGCCACGCTGGCCATCGCGATCCGACTTTGCCGCCAGGTCCCGTGCCCGTTCGGCCACCTTGGCTTCCCAGGATGAGGGCGGAACGACCTCATCCACCAGCCGCCACTGCACCGCACGCTTGCCGCGCACGCCTTCTTCCGTGGTACAGAACACATCGGCCAGGTCGCGGCGGACCTTGCGCTTATCGGTCAGGCGGGTCAGCCCGCCGGTGCCGGGCAGCACTGCCAGCAGCGGCAGCTCGGGCAGCGAGACACCCGAGCGGCGGTCGTCGATCAGCATGACGTAGTCCGCCGTGACGGCGAGTTCATACCCGCCGCCGGCGGCACTGCCGGAAATCGCAGCAAGGTAGCGCTGGCCGGAGTTTTCGCTGGCATCTTCGATCGCCAGTCTGGTTTCGTTGGTAAACTTACAGAAGTTGACCTTGTGGCCGTGCGACGCCCCGGCCAGCATGCGGATGTTCGCCCCGGCGCAGAAGACGTTTTCCTTGGCGGAGCGCAGCACGACAGTGCGCACCTCGGGATGCTCGAATCGCAGGCGTTGCACCGCATCGGCGAGTTCGATGTCGACGCTGAGGTCGTACGAGTTGAGCTTCAGCTCATAGCCGCCCATCAGCCCGCCGGCGGGATCGACATCCATTGCCAGCGTGGCGACCGCGCCATCGAAGGAGAGTTTCCAGTGGCGGTAGCGATCGGGTGAGGTCTGAAAATCGATCACGGCGCTGCTTTCGTTCCGTTCAGAGGCTTGGGTGGCCAGCCTGCGGGTGCCATCATGGGGTCAGGGAGCGGACAAAGCCCGCGATGGCATCCAGCGTCGTTGCCTTGGCTTCCAGGTGTGGCGAATGTTTCGCACCGGGGATCAGCCGCGTTTGCATCGGCGCCGTGGCGTGGCGTGCCAGTACGCGCAACTGTTCATCAGTGCCATAGGGATCCTCGGCGCCCTGCAGGCCAAGGATGGGGCATGCGATTTTCGGTAGGAAGCCGGTCAGGTCGAAGTCCCGGAAGCGTGGGTCCAGCCAGGTATCGTTCCATCCACGGAAGGCAATGTCGACATTCTGGTGGTACCGCGCCAGCCGGGGACGCAGGTCGCCGGTGTCGTAATCGACCTTGATCCGTTCAATGCTGGCGATGTTCAGATCCTCGACGAAGAAATGCGCCGCCATCATGGCGATTCCGGCCAGGGCCGGGCTGGCGCCAACGGTACCGGCGTAGATTGCGGCAATCGATCCGCCATCAGAATGGCCGAGCAGCGCCATGCGTTTGACGCCGGCTGCAAGCAGGACCGCGGGCAGAATTGTCTGGGCTTCGTGGTGCATATAGGTGACGGGCCAGGGCAGGGGGGCCGGGTCGGACTGGCCGTAGCCGAAGCGCGAATAGGCGAAGATGCCCCAGCCGGTGGCTTCGGCCAGACGTTCCGGCACGTCACGCCACAGGGCGATGCAGCCCAGGCCTTCGTGCAGCAGCACCAGCGTGGGCGCCTGATCGGGACCCGGACCCCACCAGGCGGTTTCCAACGTTCCTTTGTCGAGCTGAACCGTGCCTGAACGCATCATTCCTCCCGCAGACGAAAGCGCTGGATCTTTCCGGTCGCGGTTTTCGGCAGGCTGTCCACGTACTCGATCCAGCGCGGATATTTCCACACGCCGATCCGCTGCTTCACATGGGTCTGCAACGCGGGGGTCAGCGCGGCCGTTTCCGCGTCCCGTCCGGCATCGGTCAGGACGACAAAAGCTTTCGGCTTGGTTAGGCCATCATGGTCCCGCCGGCCGATCACCGCGGCTTCCAGCACGGCGGGGTGGGAGATCAGGGCTTCCTCGACCTCAAACGGCGACACCCATACGCCGCTGACCTTCAGCATCTCATCGCTGCGGCCCTGGAAGCGAAAATAGCCGTCGGCGTCACGGATGTAGGTATCGCCGGTATAGGTCCACTCGCCGCGGAAGGTGCGGCGGCTCTTGCCGCGCTGGTTCCAGTAGCCGTCGGCCGAACTGTCACCGCGGACGATCAGCTCCCCCGGTTCGCCGTGCGGGACGGGGCGGTCATGCTCATCCACCACGCGGGCTTCGTAGCCCGGCACTGGCTTGCCGCTGGTGCCGTAGCGGATATCACCGGGATAGTTGCTGATGAAAATATGCAGCATTTCGGTCGAGCCGATGCCGTCCATGATATCGACCCCGACAATTGATTTCCAGCGGTTGCCGATATCCTCGGGCAGCGCTTCGCCGGCCGAGATGCAGCGCCGCAGCCGGGTGGAGCCGGCGCCGGGCGTGATCAGCGGATGCGCCAGCAGGCTGGCATAGAGTGTCGGCACGCCGCCGAACACGGTCGGGTTGTGGGTCCGCATGATGTCCAGCACCGCGTCGGCCGTGGGCCGCCCGGGCAGGAACACCGTGGCGGCGCCGACCGACATCGGGAAGGTCATGCTGTTGCCCAGGCCGTAGGCATGGAACGCCTTGGCGGCGGAAAACATCACGTCATCCGGCCGGATGCCCAGCACCTGCGCGCCATAGGTGTCCGCCGTGCGGCGCAGGCTGCCATGGACGTGCCGCACGCCTTTCGGCGCGCCGGTCGAGCCGGATGAATAAAGCCAGAAGGCTACCTCATCGGCCGAGGCATCGGCCATCGCGGTCTCGGGGTCGCCGGCCGCCAGGAAATCGGGGAAGCTGACCCAGCCATCCCGCGCAAGCATCGGCATCAACCCGCCGGGTTCGGCGACAACGACGTGGCGTACGGATGCGGCGTGCAGCGTATCAGCCAATGGCGCCGCCAGCGGGGATGAGATCACCACAGCCTCGGCCCTGCTGTCGGCCAGGATGTAGGCGATGGTTTCCGGGGTCAGCAGCGTATTGACAGGTACCGGGATAACACCGGCATGCAGGGCGCCCCAGAACGCAATGGGGAAGTCGATGGTATCCTGCAGCAGCAGGATCACCCGCTGCTCCCGCCTGATATCGGCTTGTTCCAGCGCGCCGGCAAAGCGCCGTGTTGCGGAGGCCAGTTCGGCATAGGTCAGCGACCGCCAGGGGTCCTGGAAAGCCAGCCGTGTTGCATCGTCCTGCCGTAGGTGGCGGTCAACGAACCACTCGACCGCGTTGCCTTGCGTCATCTGCTTCCGCCGCTTCCCTGGGTCCAGGCCTGTTGGCCTGGTTGTATGCACTATATTGCATGTGCACCTGACGGGCGGAAGCCCTTTCCTGTCCTGTGGCCGGTCCAGGCCGCCTGTCCTGCCGGGGTGGCGTGTCCCGGCAGGTTGAGTCAGGTCGCTACGTCACCGGCCGCTACTTCACCAGGTAGCAGCCGCCCTCGGACTCAGGGCGGACGGCTTCCTCCGCCGGGATGCGGCGGACCAGCTTGTAGTAGTCCCACGGGCCCTTGGATTCGGCGGGCGACTTCACCTGGAACAGGTAGAAGTCCCGCAGCACCCGGCCATCGCGACGGACCTTGAAGTTGTTGCTCATGAAGTCATTGACCGGCAGGGCGCGGATCTTGTCCGCCACTGCGGTGCCGTCCAGCGTGCCGGCGGCGGCGACGGCCTTCAGGTAGTGGTTGACCGCGCTGTAGACGCCGGCCTGGCTCATGGCCGGCATGCGGCCGTTCATCCGTGCCGCATACCGCTTGGCGAAGGCGCGGGTGGCGTCATTCTGGTCCCAGTAGAAGCTATCCGTCAGCAACAGGCCTTGCGCGACCTCCAGCCCCAGGCTGTGCACGTCGGTGATGAACACCAGCAGGCCGGCCAGTTTGACGCCGCTTTGCGTCAGCCCGAACTCATGCGCCTGCTTGATGGAGTTGGTGGTGTCGGTGGCGCCGTTCGCAAGGCCGATGACCTTGGCGCCGGACGCCTGCGCCTGCACCAGGAACGACGAGAAGTCGGGGTTATTGACCGGGTGAACCGCTTCACCCAGCACCTTGCCGCCATTCGCCTTGACCACCGCCATGGTGTCCTTGGCCAGGGCATGGCCGAACGCATAGTCGGATGTCAGGAAGAACCAGGTGTCACCGCCGCTCTTGACGACGGCCGAACCGGTGCCGCGGGCGAGGGCGACGGTATCGAACGTCCAGTGGAAGCCGTAGGGCGAGCAGTTCTTGCCGGTCAGGTCGGATGACCCGGGGCCGGAGAACATCGCGATCTTGTGACGCTGGCGGGCGATGTCCTGCACTGCGAGGGCGACCGAGGAGAACGGCATGTCGACGATCATATCGACGCCGTCGGCATCGTACCACTTGGTGGCGATCGAGGAGCCGATATCGGCCTTGTTCTGGTGGTCGGCAAAAATGACCTCGATCTTCTTGCCAAGGACGGTGCCGCCGAAATCCTCTACCGCCAAGCGTGCGGCAACGACCGAACCCTGGCCGGAAAGATCGGCGTTCATGCCCGTCTGGTCGTTCAGCACGCCGATGCGGACGACATCACCCGCGGCGAAGGCCTGTTGTATGGTCAGAAACAGCAGGGAGGCCAGCGCGAGGCCAAGGAGCTTGCGCATAAGGACGTTTCCTTTTGTGTATGTAGGCGGAGCGAAGTGTGACCGCTGGCCGGTTTGTTGCTGAACTCCGGGAACAATTCAACAGCGGGACAATGGGCTGTGGCCTGGGCAAAGCCGAGCGAGAGGCGGCGTGTTCACGAAGCCGCGTCCTGAGGCGCTTGGGCCAAACCGGACTGATCGCCGTTCGTAATCCAGGCCCGACAGGGTTCGCCCTGCCGAGGACCATCGGAGCAGACGGAGATCGATAATGACCGAAACAAACCCGGAGCGTGCGGCCCGCGAGGCGCACATCAGGAAGGTGCAGGCCGATACGCGCGCCGAGGCGGAAAAGGCCGAGGAACGCACCGGGATCGACCGGGAGATCGAGCAGGAACTGCAAACTGTCCGGCCCGGCAGCGATGCGCCGTCACGCGCCAACATCACCCCGGATGGCAGCGGCGCCGACCGGCAGCGCGGGTAACCCAGATTAGCGACTTGTAAAGACCATCGCCAGCGCCGTCGCGCTATGGCACGCTGTGGGCCATGCGCATCCATCTGCAGAACCCGGACAACGATCCGCTGTTCGATTTCTCCCGCAAGATGTGGGACGCCGCCGTGGCGCGGGCGCCGGATATCGGCCAGGGACACGCGGTCACGATCGGCGTGACCCATGTCGATTTTGTCGCCGCCATGCGGGAAGCCGAGGCGCTGGTGACGGATGTCAGCGTGATCCGCGCGATGTCCCCCATCGCGGCGCCCAACCTGAAGCTGCTGTTCGTCACCAATGCCGGGCTCGACCGGCTGGCCCCGTTCGACTGGCTGCCGCCGGGCGTCATCCTGATGAACAACCGCGGCACCCATACGGCCAAGGCGGGGGAGTTCGGCGTCATGTCGATCCTGATGCTGGCCAACCGCGTGCCGGCGATGGTGACGCATCAGCGGGAGGGGATCTGGCGCAAGCTGTGGGGCGCGGTGGTGGGCGGCCGGAGGGTCACCGTCGTTGGCCTGGGCGCGCTGGGCGGCGCCACGGCCACGCATGCCGCCGCCCTTGGCATGCGCGTCACCGGCGTCCGGGCGCATCCGGCGCCGCATCCAGCCTGTGAGCAGGTGATCGGCGCGGACGATCTGGATTCCGCCCTGCCGGAAACCGAGTTCCTGGTGCTGGCCTGCCCGCTGACCCCGGCAACGCGCGGCCTGATCACGCGCAAGCGCCTGGAATGCCTGCCGTCCGACGCCGGGGTGGTGAATATCGGCCGCGGCGAGCTGATCGACCAGGACGCGCTTTGCGACCTGCTGGACCAGGAGCATCTGTCCGGTGCGGTGCTGGACGTGTTCACGCCGGAGCCGATACCAGCAGGCCATCGGCTGTGGACGACCCGCAATCTGATCATCAGCCCGCATACCGCCGCCGACGACCCGGCGACCTACAACCCACGCAGCCTCGACATCTTCCTCGAAAATCTGCGGGCCTGGCGCGACGGCCGGCCGCTGCCGAACCACTTCGACATCGCCCGCGGCTACTGAATGCTGACGACGCTTGTTGCCCTGCTGGCAGCGGCCACGATCGCCGTGCCGCTGACCCGGCGCCTCGGGCTGGGCAGTGTCCTCGGCTATCTGCTGGCCGGGGTGGCAATCGGCCCGGCCGGGCTGCGCCTGGTGACCGAGGTCGGGCAGATCGCCGATGTGGCGTCCCTCGGCGTGGTCATGCTGCTGTTCCTGATCGGGTTGGAGCTTCGGCCGCGCCGGTTGTGGGTCATGCGGCAGGCTGTTTTCGCGCTCGGGTCGGGGCAGGTGGTCATCAGCACCGCCGCGCTGTCGGTGCTGGCGCACTGGGCCGGCGTTGGGTGGGCGGGGGCGGCGGTGCTGGGCGCCGGCATGGCCATGTCCTCCACCGCCATCGTGCTGCCGATGCTGGCGGAGCGGGACCTGCTGCAAAGCCGAGCCGGGCGGGACGGGTTTGCCGTGCTGCTGTTCCAGGATCTGGCGTTCATTCCGCTGGTCGCCATCGTGCCGCTGCTGGCGGCGAACACCCTGCCGGATCATGTGCCGTGGCATGACGTGGCGCGGGCGGCGGTGGCTGTCGCGGTGATCCTGTGGGGCGGTCGCTTTGCCATCCCGCCGCTGATGCGCGGCATCGGCGGCACGCGCAACCCGGAACTTTTCACCACCACGGCGCTGCTGATTGTCGCCGGCACCGCCTACATTGCCAGTCTCGCCGGGCTTTCCATGTCGCTGGGGGCATTCATGGCCGGCGTGCTGCTGTCGCAGTCCGAATACCGGCATGAACTGCAGGCCGATATCGCGCCGTTTGAGGGGCTGTTGCTGGGCTTCTTCTTCATCTCGGTGGGCATGTCCGCCGATCTGGGGCTGGCGGTGGCGCATCCGGTGCAACTGGTGCTGGCGACCGCGGCGTTGCTGCTGGCCAAGATCCTGATCGGCCTCCTGCTGGCAATCGCCGCTCGGCAGGACCTGCCCAATGCCATCCGCTTCAGCCTGGCGCTGCCGCAGGCCAGCGAGTTCAGCTTTGTGCTGTTCGGCGCCGCCGTCGCCGCCGGTGCGCTGGGGCAGGCGGAGGCGGCGATGGCGACTCTGACCGCGGCGGTTTCGATGGCCGCCACGCCGGTCCTGTTCGCGCTGTCGGAGCGGTTCCTGCTGCCGCGGCTGGAGCCGAAGACCCAGCCGGCCTTCGATGCGATCCCGCCGGAGGATACGCCGGTCATCATCTGCGGCTTTGGCCGCGTCGGGCAGATCATCGGGCGTGTCCTGCGCATGCATGGCATACCGTTCACCGCGCTGGAGGGGGACCAGGGGCAGCTCGACGTCGTGCGGCGCTTTGGCAACAAGGTGTATTTCGGCGATCCCACGCGGCCCGACCTGTTGCGGGCGGCCGGTGCCGACAAGGCGAAACTGCTGATCGTCGCAATGGACAACATGGAGGATGTGCTGCGCGTCGTTGACGTGGTGCGGCTGCATTTCCCGCACATCAAGATCATGGCGCGGGCGCGCAACCGGCGGCACGCGTATCTGCTGATGGATCGTAAGGTCGATGGCCTGGTGCGGGACACATTCTATTCCAGCCTGAAGATGGCTGAAGGCTCCCTGACCCTGCTGGGCATTCCGGGACGCGACGCCGCCCGCTCGGTGGCGCTGTTCCGCGAGCATGACGAACGCGCGCTGCGGGACGCGCACGCGGTGTATCGCGACGAGACACAGTTGATCCAGACAACGCAGCAGGCAGCCGAGGAACTCGCCGCGCTGTTTGAGGCCGATCGGAAGTCATAGCGCGCCGGCGGCAGCGGTCACGCCGGTACAGCGTCCTGGCGTTGGTAAAGAAAATTTATAGTGCGTATTTACATCAA
>DAICYU010000239.1 GCA_027311485.1 Acetobacteraceae bacterium | reverse complement strand
CGCAGGCGGGTGGACGGAAGGCACACGCGGATGCCGGGTCAGGCGGCGCCGCGCAGGCGCGCGGTTTCGGCCTGATCGACCGCCAGCGTATCGGTCAGGGCGACGCGATACAGGGCAAGGGCATTATCGGGTGAAACCAGCCCGTCCCGCACGTCCCGCGCCACCAAAGCGGGATCGCGCTCCGCCGGGTTGCCCATGCCGGCGCCGCCCGCGGTCTTGGCTTGAAGGGCATGCGCGTGTGGGATTTCGGCTGGGTGCCGGCCGTCAAGGGCTGGCGCGACGACGGTGAGACCGGTGACATCCGCCTGTTGCTGCACGCCACCGACCCGGATGTGCTGGAACGGCGACTGGGCCGGACGGCCTCGAAAGGCTGCATCCGGGTTCCGGCCACGATGAACGAATTCCTCGACAAGTACGGGATTTTGGATACCGACTACGAAGCGGCCGCTGCCGAAGACCCGCGCGTGGCGGCGGTGCTGCGGCCGGACCGCACGCCAACCCCTCTCGCGGGGCACGCACTGGTCGTCATCGACTCATCTGGTTCGACATAGGAATGACATGACGCAGCACCTGAAGGAGGGCGGAATGGCAAAATCGGCCATGTTTCTTGCAGCTGTTCTGCTATGCACGGGCGCGGTCCGGGCGCGCGCGCAGGATCAGGTCGGTGACGTCGCCGCCGGACAGGCACTTGCAGCCCAGCACTGCGTCGCCTGTCATGCCGTTGACCGTCCGACCCGACCGACACAGCACGCACCGTCCTGGCAGGCGATCGCCGACATGCCGTCCGCCACGTCGCTGTCATTGCACGTGTTCCTGCGAACATCCCATCCCACCATGCCGAACTATCGGCTTGGCGCAAAGGAAACCGACGACGTCGTGGCCTATATCCTGAGCCTGCGGCAGCACTGAGGCGGGGTCCGCGTGACGATCCCCGACCCGGCTGGCGGCGTTGACGCGGATCAATGCCGCCGGCGCCGCAGCCGGCCAGGCTGGACACAAGGACCGGCGGTTCATGCGGTCCCGCGCACCGATGCGGGCAGTAGCTGACGCATATGGTTTCGTTGACAACGGTACTTTTATGACCGGGGCGGGCCTGCTGCTGGAAAGGCCGCACGCGGGATCAAGAGGGAGGCGAATGTCATGCAACTTGTCCTGACACAAACGGACCTGGACGCGATGCCGGCCGCATTGCGAGAACAGCTGTTCAGCTACCTGGGCGGCTTCCTGCCAGGCGGCGGACATCACGCCATAGAAACGGCAGAGCTGACGCGTGACCAGGCGATCGGGCTGCTGCGGGAAATCAGTTTCCACCGCGCCGGCGCACGTTTGCACACCCTGCTCGAACGCCTGGCCTATACCGATGCGGCCCAGCCGCCGACCCGGGAGCGGCTTGCCAGGGCGCTGGAGGCGGATGGTGAACACCTTGGCCGCTATCTGGGTTTCCTCAACCGGATCACAGCAAAAGTCACCGGACGTCCCGGCGCTCGGCTGTACGACCATTCGAAGGAAGCCGATGCCTACACAGTGCCCGAGGCGACGCGGGCGGTGCTGCGGGAGGTGCTGGCCGCAATGAAAGCGTCCGGTGAACAGGAGGAACCGCCGTGGACGTTCTGGGACCGGGGTGAAGCATCCTGATCGGCGGCAGCGGGCCGCCCTCGGGCTGCGCCGCCAGCCGAACGGTATCCGCGGCCCAAGTGGTGGATTGGCGAAACAGCCAATCTGGGCGACACAGGCTGCATGCGTGCGATCGAGGCCGGGCTGCGGCCATGTGTCATCATCCTCAACGGCGTCGGCAGCGTGGGCAAAAGCGCTACGGCGCGGGCGCTGCAGGGGATCACCGTCAGGCCGTTCCTGCATGTCGCAATGGACGCGTTCATCGACATGCTGCCCGAGCGGATGATCGGCCATCCGGACGGCCTGATCTTCGAGACGATCCAGGACCAGGGCAAACCGTCTATCGTCATCCGGACCGGTCCGGTCATGGCGCGTGCCATGCAGGGCATGCGCCATGCCATCGCGGCGATGGCCGCGCAAGGTAACAACCTCATTGTCGATGAGGTCATGATTGGCGGCGGGCCGGCGCAGGAATACCGCCGGCTTCTGTCCATGTGCGACGTGCGTTTTGTCGGCCTCTTTGCGCCGCTCGGCGTGCTTGAAGCGCGGGAGCGCGCACGGGGTGATCGCGCGATCGGCCTGGCGCGCTGGCAATACGATCGTATTCATCGGGACATGACCTACGATCTGGAAATCGACGCCGCGGTTGCAACGCCGTTGGAGAACGCGCAGCGGATTCGTGACGCCTTCGCGCTCTGACCGGTGGATCGTTTGTTTACGATAAGTATTCTACACCCCCCAAGGCTGGCGGTTACCCGACGACCGTTTGCACCCGCACCCAGGCGATGAACTCCGCATCCGGCAACGTGCCGGAGGCCATGGCGAGCATCATCACCACCACTTCGGCGTCACCGACCGGGAAGGAGCAGCCATTCAGGTTCAGGAACAGTTCCAGCGCGACAAACGCAGAACGCTTATTGCCGTCGATGAAAGGGTGGTTGCGGGCAATCGCCAGCGCGTACAGCGCCGCAAGTTCGGCGGCATCCGGCGCGCCGTAGCCGGCATGGTTCAGCGGCCGAGCCAGGGCGCTGTCGAGCAGGCCGGGATCACGGAGGCCGAGGGCACCCCCGTGTTCCGCAAGCTGTTCATCATGGATCGCGAGGATCAGTTCCCGCGACAGCCAGACGGTCACTTCGCAAGTTCACGCAGCACAGCACGGCGCTTCTTCATGATCTCGCGGGCCTTTTCCATCTGCGCTGCGAAGCCCGGATCGGCGACGGTCAGGCGCACGCCGTCGGGTTGATCGACGGCGTAGATCGTGTCGCCCTTGGTGACGCCGAGGCGGGCCAGCATTTCCCGCGGCAGGATAACCCCCACCGAATTGCCGATCTGCGTCAGTTTCAGCGCCTGCATGGCTCACCCTCCTGGCTACCACAGACGTTATAACAGACGTCAGAACGGCATGCGAGGGAAGGCATCGCGGCTACAGGATGAACCGGCTCAGATCCCCCTTCTGCGCCAGCGGTGCGACCTTGTCGTTCACATACGCCGCATCCACCGTCACCGTCTCCCCGGCACGGTCCGTGGCGGTGAAGCTGATATCCTCCAGCAGCCGTTCCAGCACCGTGTGCAGGCGGCGGGCACCAATATTCTCCACCCGGTCGTTGATGTCGGCGGCCAGATCGGCCAGGGCATCCACGGCATCGTCGCGGAAGTCCAGATCGACCTTCTCCGTCCCCATCAGCGCGGCGTACTGCTTCAGCAGTGAATGCTCCGGCTCGGTCAGGATGCGGCGCAGGTCGGCGCGGGACAGCGGCGACAGCTCCACCCGGATCGGCAGCCGGCCTTGCAGCTCCGGCAGCAGGTCGGACGGCTTGGCCAGATGGAAGGCGCCGGAGGCGATGAACAGCACATGGTCGGTCTTCACCAGGCCATACTTCGTGTTCACCGTCGTGCCCTCGATCAGCGGCAGCAGATCGCGCTGCACACCCTCACGGGAGACGTCGCCGCCGCGGAAACCGCCTTCGGTCGTGCGCGCGCAGATCTTGTCGATCTCATCGATGAAGACGATGCCGTTGTTCTCGGCATGCGACACGGCGTCCTTGGTCAGCTGCTCATTGTCCAGCAGCCGGTCGGCTTCCTCGGCTTCCAGGATACGCCGAGCGGCTTCGACGGTCATGCGGCGCTTTTGTTGCGGGCGGTTGCCCATGATGCCCTTCATCATCTCGCTCAGGTTGATCACCTGACCGGGGGGCATGCCGGGAATGTCGAACTGGCCGATCGGCATGCCGCCGCCATCGGCAACGGAGACCTCGATCTCCTTCTGCTCGAATTCCCCGTTGCGCAGCATGCGGCGGAACTTGGACCTTGTGTCGGCGGCGGCTTCCTCGCCCACCAGGGCGGAGATCAGCCGTTCCTCGGCCGCGGCTTCCGCCTTGGCCTGCACGCTCTTGCGGCTGGCTTCGCGCAGCATGTTCAGGCTGGCGTCCACCAGGTCGCGGACGATGCTTTCCACGTCACGGCCGACATAGCCGACCTCGGTGAACTTCGTCGCCTCGACCTTCAGGAACGGCGCCTGGGCGAGCTTGGCCAGCCGGCGGGCGATCTCGGTCTTGCCGCAGCCGGTGGGGCCGATCATGAGGATGTTTTTCGGTACGACTTCCTCGCGCATCCCCTCAGGCAGTTGCTGCCGGCGCCAGCGGTTGCGCAACGCAATGGCCACGGCGCGCTTGGCGTCGTTCTGACCGACGATGAAGCGGTCAAGCTCCGAGACAATCTCTCTCGGGGAGTAGGTTGGAACGTCCATGTCAGATCGACTCGATGATGATATTGCCGTTGGTGTAAACGCAGATGTCAGCCGCGATCCTCATCGCGCGGCGGGCAATCTCCTCGGCGGACAGGTCCGGCATGCTGATCAGCGCGCGGGCGGCCGCCAGGGCGTAATTGCCGCCCGAGCCGATGCCAATCACGCCGTCCTCGGGTTCCAGCACATCACCGTTACCAGTCAGTGTGAAACTGCGATCCTTGTCGGCGACGGCCATCATTGCCTCCAACCGGCGCAAATAGCGGTCGGTCCGCCAATCCTTGGCGAGGTCCACGCAGGCGCGTTCCAACTGGTTTGGATACCGCTCCAACTTGCTTTCAAGACGCTCCAGCAGGGTGAACGCGTCGGCTGTCGCCCCGGCAAAGCCGGCGATGACAGTGCCGCCGGTGCCGATGCGCCGAACCTTGCGCGCATTACCCTTGACGATCGTCTGACCCATGCTGACCTGGCCGTCGCCAGCCATGGTCACGTGTCCATCCCGCCTGACGCACAGGATGGTGGTGCCGTGCCACCCAATCGGGTCGGCAGCGGCGAACTGTGTGTTCTGCATAGCGGCGACACATGGCAATCGATCACGTCCGCGACAAGTCCCGCCTGTGCCGACGCACCGGAGCGGTCACCCATGCGTTATTGGCGTCCGTCCTGATTCTTTGGCTCTTGCCCCGAAGCGCCGCCAAACCGGCGGCGCGGTTATTGATTTCAGCGAGGCCGGATGGCGCCCAATAAATCGATCCTGTTCGTCAAGCTCGGCCATTTCTCCTACACCAACGACGCGGTCGCGCTGCAACTGGCGCGCAACTTCCCCGACCACACGCTGCTGGTCGCCGACGTGAAGACCCTGGCGCGGCGGAGCAACCTGACCGTGGCGCGCAACCTGCTGGAGGAGGTGACGACCTTCGGACCGTCGGTGCTGCGCAACCGGGTCGATCTGCACGCCTACTTCTTCCGCACGCCGTTCATCTTCCGGCGGCTGAATCAGATGGTGAACGCGGAATACGGGCCGATGGCGTCGGAGCTGTCGTTCGTGATCCAGACGCAAGGCCTGTTCAGCGGGCGCATCCCCGGCGTGCCGCACCTGATCTATACGGACTACACGTTCAAGGACAACCTGGACGAGCCGGAGCATGACACGCGGCAATTCCGCTCCCGGACGTTCCTGCGGTACGAGGCCGACCTGTACCGGACCGCGGACGCCGTGGCGACCACCGGGTCGCATGTCGAGCGCACGCTGATCAACCGCTATGGCTGCGATCCCGCGCGGGTGCGCACCGTGCATATCGGCGCCAATGTGCGGATCGAGCCGGTGGCGACCGATCTGGCGCGGTATGCGGCGCGACATGTGCTGTTCGTCGGCGTGGAGTGGGAGCGCAAGGGCGGCCCTGCCCTGGTGGAAGCATTTACCCGCGTGGCGCGGGATTATCCGGATGCGCGGCTGACGATCGTCGGGTGCTCGCCCGCCGTGTCGCACCCGCAGATCACGGTGGCCGGCCGGATTGCGCGGGACCGGATGCCAACCTACTTCAAGGGTGCGTCCCTGCTGTGCATGCCCAGTATCATCGAACCGCTGGGAATTGCCGCGATCGAGGCGTCCCTGTTCCGGATGCCGGTGATCGCCACCCGGATCGGCGGCTTTTTCGAGACGGTGACGGACGAGGAAACCGGCATCCTGGTGCCGCCGAACGATCCCGCGGCGTTGGAGGTGGCGATGCGGCGGTTGTTCGAGGACCCGGCGTTGATGGCCCGCATGGGCGAGGCCGGCTTCAACCGCAACCGCGTGCTGTTCGACTGGGATGAGGTCGGCAAGCGCCTGCGGGATGTCGCCTGGTCCATCGCGCCGGGATTGCGCGCGGCAGCCTGAGCACAGGGTGGCCTGAGCACAGGGTGGCCTGATCACATCCCCTTTTCCTGGCGGGACGCACGGCTTAAGGAAGCGTAACCGAACCAGAGGGACAATACATGGCTCGCCCGCTCAAGGTCGCGGTCCAGATGGACCCGATCGAAAGCATTAATATCGAGGGGGATTCGACCTTCGTGCTGATGCTGGAGGCGCAGGCCCGCGGGCATGCGCTGTGGCACTACGAAGTGCGCCACATGTCACTGAAGGAAGGCACCGCCCGCCCCGGCAGCGGCAAGCGCGACGACCGCCTGTTCGCCCGGGCTCGGCCGGTCAAGGTGGCACGCAGGCACGGGGCGCATTACGAATTCGGCCCCGCCGAAGTGCTCAACCTGGCC
>DAICYU010000238.1 GCA_027311485.1 Acetobacteraceae bacterium | reverse complement strand
GACACCCATAATTTCGAGACCGGATCGGATCACCACGGCCGTCGCCGCTACCAGCGCGAGGCGCGCAAACGTGTCCGCGCGCTGTTCGACTTGCAAAAAGCGAAGTGTGGTGTCGTCCTTGCCTCGGTTCCACAGCATATGAAAGTCGCTCGCCAAGTCATAGAGAAAAAATGCGATTCGGTGCGGTTCACGTGCCTGGGCCGCGGCCTCGACGGTGCGCGGCCAGCCGGCCAGCCGACGGATCACGGCAAGTTCCGGCTCACTGGCAAGCGTGTCGACCGGAACAGCGGCCAGAGCATCGTCGTCCACGGAATGATCCGGAAACATCTCGGCTGCCGCACGCAGGACCGAGCGGCAGCGGGCGTGCGCGTATTGGACGTAGAACACTGGATTGTCGCGGGTCTGCGCGACTGCCTGATCAAGGTCGAACTCCATCTGCGCATCCGCCTTGCGGGTCAGCATGGTGAAGCGGACCGCATCGCGGCCGACTTCCTCCAGCAGGTCGCGCAGCGTTACATAGCTGCCGGCGCGCTTCGACATCCGCACCGGCTGGCCGCCACGCATGATGTGGACGATCTGGCACAACACGGCCTCAAACCGAACACGGTCCTGGGACACGGCGCGGACCGCCGCCTTCATGCGTGGCACGTAGCCGCCGTGATCGGCGCCCAGGACGTCGATCAGCACGTCGAAGCCGCGGTTGATCTTGTCGGCGTGGTAGGCGATGTCGTTGGCGAAGTAGGTGGCGCTGCCGTCGGATTTGCGCAGCGGCCGGTCCACGTCGTCGCCGTACCGGGTCGAACGGAACAGGGTCTGCGGGCGCGACTCCCAGTCCTCGGGCGTTTTCCCCTTTGGCGGCTCCAGCACGCCTTCGTAGATCAGGCCATCGGCGCGTAACCGGTCGATCATCGCATCGGCGGCGCCGGACGCGACCAGGGCCCGTTCGCTGCTGAACACGTCCTGGCGGACGCCCAGCAGGCGCAGGTCTTCGCGGATTTCGGCCATCATGGCGTCAATGGTGAAATCACGGACCGTATTCAGCCAGCGCTCGGGCGCGGCGACGCCCTTGTCCTCAGTGGCGAGGGCCAGGCCATGGCTGGCCGCGAGGGACTGCCCGACCGGGATCAGATATTCGCCCCGATATTGCAGGCCACCGGGCACCTGCTCGGAGAATGCGTCCTCAGTCAGTGTCGTGCCGATGGCCTGGAGATAGCGCCAGTAGGCCGCCCAGGCGAGCGCGGCGACCTGAGCACCGGCATCATTGATATAATATTCCTTGGTGACGGCGTATCCAGACTTGGCCAGCAGGTTGGCCAGCGCATCGCCGACAACGGCGCCGCGACAATGGCCGATATGCATTGGGCCGGTCGGGTTGGCGGAAACATATTCGACATTGATCCGCGTGCCGGCGCCGACCGTCGCATCGCCGTAACGCTCCCCGGCGGCCAGGATCGCCGGCAGCAGCGCGCGGAACGTCGCCGCATGCAGGCGCAGGTTGACGAAGCCGGGCCCGGCCGATTCGGCCGACGCGATCTCCGGCGCGGTTCGCAGATGCTCCACCAGCGCGGCGGCGATCTTTGCCGGCGGCTGACGGGCGGCCTTGGCGGACACCATTGCTGCATTGGTCGCCATGTCACCATGCGCCGGGTCGCGGGTCGGTGTGACTTCGACACGGGCCGCAATGTCGGCCGGCAGGTCCGGGATGATCTGGGCCAGGGCGGCCAGGACGGTTTCGCGCAGGCGTGCGTAAAGATCGAGGGCGTTCATGAGCGCGTGTTAGCGCGGAACGGGGGCGAGGGTCGATGGTTGGTTGCGCCGCCGTTGGCTGGTTGGGCCGGGATCAGCCACGCCTCGGTCGGCAGGCGGGTCGGAGGGGGTGGCGTTCAGGCTGGCCCTTGTGGCCGTGCCGGCCTTTCCAGCCGGCACGGCCACGGGCATAGGTTGCAAAAATGGCTAGCCGGTTGGCCTTGGATTACGCGGTCACGGCGTGCAGGCGTCGAGCAGCCGGACGGGCCAGGCTCTCGTAGACGTCCACATAGTCCTCGGCCATGCGCCGTGCGGTGAAGCGGCGATCGAAGGTGGCGCGGACGCGGGCGCGATCCAGCAACGGGATCTTGTCCACCGCGGCAACGGCCTGATCGATGTCGTTGACGATAAAGCCGGTGACGCCGGGATCGATCACTTCGGGTACCGAGCCGCAATTGAACGCAATCACCGGCGTGCCGCAGGCCATAGCCTCGATCATCACCAGGCCGAACGGCTCCGGCCAGTCGATCGGGAACAGCAGGGTCTGGGCACCGGACAGGAAGGCGGGCTTCTGCGCGTCGTTGATTTCACCGATGAATTCCACGTTCGGATTGTCGCGGATCAGCGGCTTGATCTGGCTGTCGTAGTATTCCTTGTCGGCGTTATCGACCTTCGCGGCGATCTTCAGCTTCAGCCCGGCCTTGCCGGCGATGCGGATGGCGCGATCAACGCCCTTTTCCGGTGAGATCCGGCCCAGGAACGCCGCGTATTCCTGCTTCACCGGCTGCGGCGTCAGCAGGTTGGCGGGCATGCCGTGCAACACGGTGCGGACCCAGTTCAGGTCCGGAATGGGCCGGCGCTGGCTGTCAGAGATCGATACGAACGGTGTGTCGGCGAAAGTCATATAGGTTTCGACGAACTCAGGCAGGTCCAGACGGCCGTGCAGCGTGGTCAGGAACGGCACTTTCTGACGGCTGAACAGGGCCAGCGGAAAGTAATCGATGTGGAAATGCAGGACGTCGAATTCGTCTTTCCGACGAAAGATCATTTCAACCATGCGGTTGTAGATGGCGACCCAGTCCTTGACGCTGGGATCGAGCCGGAGCGCCTGGTCGCGCATCGGCGCAAGCGTCGCCGAGGTGATGGAATCCCCGCTGGCGAACAGCGTCACGTCATGGCCCATGGCGACCAGTTCCTCGGTCAGCGAATAGACCACACGCTCGGTTCCGCCGTACAGCTTGGGCGGAACAGCCTCGAACAGCGGCGAGATCTGAGCAATACGCATAAGTAATCTGCCCCAGGTTCACTAAAGGTTTACGACCATCAGACGCTGTTTTTCTTGTGGGGGGCTTCGCACGACTTGTGCTTGACTTCACAATCCAGAGGCGCCTATTAATGATAAGTTATAGATTTTGAATGTGGCAAAATGTCGGCGTGTTCGCCGCAATGTCTGGGCACGGCGCCCGGCAGCGCGCATACGGCACCAAGCCCAGGCGGTCCGGGTCCGCCTTCTCCTTATCCCGGATACAGGAGCGTGCTGCCGCCATGGGGCAACCGATATCGCCCGCCGACACACTTCCGGCCCTGCGTGGCCGTCCCTTGCGTTTCCTGTTTTCCTATGTCTGGCGCCACAGGGCGGGGCACCTGACCGTGCTGCTGTCGGTGATGGTGGCGGTGACATGCAGCGTCTCCACCCAGTACGGCCTGAAGCATCTGATCGATATTGTCGCCGCGGGGCGGGATGCGGCGGGTAGCCGGGTCTGGAGCGCCTTCGGTCTGCTGTGCGGGCTGGTTGCCGCCGATAACCTGTCCTGGCGGATCGGCGGCTACGCGGCGCATCGCAGTTTCGTGGCGGTTACGGGCGATATTCGGCGGGACCTGTTCCGGCATCTGGCCGGGCACTCGCCATCCTATTTCGCCGAACGCCTGCCAGGGGCGCTGGCCAGCCGGATTACGGCCACCGCCAATGCCGCCTTCACGGTGGAAAACACCGGTTCCTGGAACGTGCTGCCGCCGACGATCGCGGTCGTGCTGTCGATCGGCTTCATCGGCTCGGTCAACCTGCCGCTGGCCGGCACGCTGCTGGGCGTTGCCACCGTGCTCGGGGCGCTGGTGTTCCACCTCGCCCGACGCGGCGCCGAGCGCCATCGTGATTATGCGCGGGAAGCCGCGGCAGTGGACGGCGAACTGGTCGATATCATTGGCAACTTCAACGTCGTGCGCGCATTCGGCGCGACGCTGCGGGAGCAGGCAAGGCTGGGCGCCGGCATGGCAACCGAGATGGCCGCGCGCCGCCGCAGCCTGTATTACCTGGAACATATCAGGCTGGTCCACGCGGTGCTGACCGCCTTCCTGACCGCCGCCGTGGTCGCCTGGGGAATCATCCTGTGGCAGAACGGGCAGGCGCAGGTCGGCGACCTTGTGCTGATCACCGCGCTGGCGTTCGGCATCCTGCATGGCACGCGTGACCTTGCGGTTGCACTTGTCGATCTGACCCAGCACATCGCCCGGCTGGAGGAAGCGATCGCGGCACTGCTGATGCCGCATGAACTGCAGGACAGACCCAGTGCCCCGGCACTGCCCGCGGGCCCGGGTGAAGTCTCCTTCCAGCACGTGCGCTTCGCCTATCCAGGCCGGGACGCCGTGCTGCAGGACTTCAACCTGCTGATCAGGCCGGGGGAGCGGGTCGGACTGGTCGGATACTCCGGCGCCGGCAAATCCACCGTGCTGTCACTCCTGCAGCGGTTCCACGATATCGGCGCCGGTCATATCGCGATTGACGGCCACGACATCCGCACGGTGACGCAGGACAGCCTGCGCAAGGTGATGGCCGTGGTGCCGCAGGATATCTCCCTGTTCCATCGCTCGGTGCTCGAGAACATCCGCTATGCTCGGCCGGACGCAACCGAGCAGGACGTGCTGGATGCCGCCGAAATGGCACACTGCCGCGACTTCATCGAGGCGATGCCCGAGGGTTTCGCAACCATGGTCGGGGATCGCGGCGTGAAGCTGTCAGGCGGGCAGCGGCAGCGTCTGGCGATCGCCCGCGCACTGCTGAAGAATGCGCCGATCCTGCTGCTGGACGAAGCCACCAGCGCGCTTGATACCGAATCCGAACGTGCGATCCAGGCGGCGCTGGATCGGCTGATGACGGGCCGCACGGTGATCGCCATCGCGCACCGGCTGTCCACGTTGCAAAGCTTCGACCGCATCATCGTCATGGACCACGGCCGCATCGTCGACGATGGATCACCCGCCGTCCTGGCGTCCCGGCCCGGCCCCTACCAGGACCTGTTGCGGCAGCAGCAGATGGAGCCTCTGGCCGCGGCGGCTTAGAACCCGGGCGCCAGAGGCTGAACCCGGCGGCGGGATTGCCCGTCAGGCGAACATCCCGTCAGGCGAACATCCCGTCAGGCGAACATCCCGTCAGGCGAACATCCCGTCAGGCGAACAACAAAGCCGGCGGTTGGCCCGGCGGGTGGGCATGATCAAAGACGACCCAGGCATGATGATGCTGGGCGGTATTGGTCTGCTCCCCACGGTCAAACCATTGAATGCGCCGGCTCAGGATGATCGTTGCGGCAAACGGCCCGGCCGACATGATCTAGGCCGCGCGACGTCCGGCGATCCAGTTCAGGCGCACCAGCAGCGCAAGCTGGCCCTGAACCGACGCGGTCAGCAGCAGCGCATGCCGCAGAAAATCGAGCATCGCCTTCGCTGACTTCGACTGCCCGACATGGGAGCCGGTGTCGCCGTAGGGTGGATTCGTTACAATACTGCGACATCCGTCCGGGACCGTCCGACAGGCGAGGAAGTCGATGCCGGGCGTGCCGAAGCCGCGATCCACGATGTCGGTGGATACGACATCATAACCGTGCCCGGACAGCACCGCTGACATGGCGCCATCGCCGCAACAAGGCTCCCACACCGGGCCGCCGAACCGGACATGGCGCAGCAGCGCCTGGGTCACCCACGCCGGCGTGGCATAGAAGTCGCGCCCTTCCCGCTGATAGCCTGAGTTGTGGATCGCCCTTGCCCCAGGATGGCCGGGCGCACCCTGATCTCGCGGAGCCAGCCCGGGCAGCATCAGTGTATCCATCTCGGTCCCCTGCGACATCCTCAGCTCCCTGCAACGTGGTTCAGCCGGCGGCACGGTTCAGCCCGGACCGGAAACCCGCCGCGACCCGGCGAATCGGCGCAGGTATGCATGCTACCCCATAGCGGTCCCACAGACCCAACCGCGGCACCGGCTGGCGACACACCCGTATTGCGCTAAACTCCGGATAACCGGCCTGATCGCGCTGGTGACCGGGAGAATTATCAGCCGATGTCGCGTCTTGTTGTCGTTTCCAACCGTGTGGCCCCGATTCAGGAAGGCGAGGCGACGGCCGGCGGCCTGGCGGCGGGTGTGCTGGACGCGCTGAAACAGAAAGGCGGCCTGTGGTTCGGCTGGAGCGGCGAGGTGACCGACACCAGTGAACCGAAGGCGCAACAGACCGTTGGGCCGATCACGCTGTTCACCATCAATCTCGCGCGGCGCGATTACGATGAGTTCTATCGCGGCTTTGCGAACGGCACACTGTGGCCGGTGCTGCATTACCAGATCGGTCTCGGCCGCTTCGAATGGAGCGAGTTCGCGGGCTATCGCCGGGTCAACGATTTGTTCGCACGGTCGCTGGCGCCGCTGATCCAGGCGGACGACCTGATCTGGGCACATGATTACCACCTGCTGTGCCTGGCCGATTCATTGCGGGCACAGGGGCTGACGAACCGGATCGGGCTGTTCCTGCATACCCCCTTCCCCGCCCCGGGCGTGTTCATGACGATCCCGTCGCACGCCGAGCTGATCCAATCGATGTGCGCGTACG
>DAICYU010000237.1 GCA_027311485.1 Acetobacteraceae bacterium | reverse complement strand
CGACGACTCCATTCAGGGGCGCCGCATCGGCGAACTGGGCAACTTCAAGGGCACCGCGTACATCGCCAGTGAGTTCAAGCGACTGGGACTCCGGCCGGCCGGCGAGAATGGCACGTACTTCCAGGACATGCCGTTCGGGCCCGAGGGCTTCGATCGCGCGGCGTCGCGCCTGGCCGTGGACGGCGCGGCCCTCGACGCCGGCGGCGACTGGATTCCGCTGGCGCCGTCGGCGACCACCGGCCTCGGCGCGCGGGCGTCGGTGATGTCGAATGTCGAGAGCGTCCCCGACTCCGCTGCGACGTACAGGCGCCGTAAGCCCGGATCGATGGCCAGCACGTCCGGATCGTGCCCCAGCGGCGCGCTGCCGATCACCCGGCCGGCGGCAAGGTCCACCACCAGCAACCGGTCGTCGCCGTCGCAGGCGACATAGCCGATCGCCGCGCCCGGGGCCAGGATCAGCCCGTGCGGGTGTCGTCCGCCGGGCAGCGGATCGCTGCGGACCATGTGCAATGTGGCCGGATCGATGACCGCCAGCGCGTTCCGGCTCTGCACCGGGGCATAGACGCGGGCGGTGAGCGGATCATAGCGGACGTTGCCGACCTCTCCGTGCGTGTCGATGCGGGCCAGCAGCGTATTCGCCGTGGCATCGAACGCCATGACGGCGCCGCCAAGCTCATCGGAGACGAAGATGCGTGCGTCCTTGGGGTCGTCGGTGATTCCGTCGGGGAACACCCCGGCCGGCAGGCGGGCGAGCTGATGCAGGGTCGTGGTGTCGAGCACAGCCAGCGCACCGTGGCCCGAGGAGAGCCCGATCATGCCCAGCCCGGCTGAAACCGCACCGGCGAGCCCGGCGCCCGGGACGCTGACATACAGGCGATGTCGCTCCGGCACCGCCAGGATCCCGGTCGCCTTGGGAAACCCCGGCAGCGCGACCTCCACCCGGTTCTGGCCGGTGTCGAACACGATGACCGCTCCGGCCCCCATCTTGGCGATGTACAGGCGCTGCGATGCGGGATCGAAGCTCTCATAGTCGGTGCGGCTGGTGGCGGCACCCAACGGCACGTCGCCGACGCGCGTGAACAGGCCGGCGGGGGCGCCGGGCGGTGCCTGTGCGTGGGTGGGATGCGGCCCGCACAGAAGGGCGGCTGCGGCTGCGATGATCAGGCGTGCCGGCGGTCGACGTTGCCTCATTCCATGTGCCCCTTCCGGTGGGGTGGCAGTCTAGCAGCGGCCAAGGCCCGGCGGCAGCGCGGTTGAGTGGTGCCGGCAGTGCCATGATGGCCGGCGCCGTCAAAAGAGATTGCAATCCACCCCGATCCGTGGTCCAAGCCGCCGCTTCCCTGCCGGGCGCGACGGCATCGCACCCGGCTATGCCCGTTTTCCATGGTGGAAAAGGCTTTTGCAGCCAGGGCAGAGACAAGCCAAAGGGGGTCCATACATGCCGCTATACGAAACCGTGCTGATCGCGCGGAACGATGTCACGCAGCAGCAGGTTGAACAGATCGCTGCCGATATCCAGACCGAACTTGAAGCCGACGGCGGCGCCGTCAAGAAGAACGAGTATTGGGGTCTGCGCAGCCTCGCCTACCGGATCAAAAAGAACCGCAAGGGCCATTACCTGCTGCTCGGCCTTGATGCCAAACCCGCCTTCATCTCCGAAATGGAGCGTCGGCTTGGCCTGAATGAGGACGTGCTTCGTTTCATGACCATCCGGGTCGAAGAGATCGAGGAAGCGCCGTCCGCCATCCTGTCGCGCAAGTCCGATGAACGTGAACGCGCGTTCCGCGGCCCGAAGCCGGCCGGCCGGTTTGAAAGCGGCCGCCGCCGCGGCTTCGATGACCGTGAGGAATTCCGCGCCCGCGATTCCTTTGGCAATGAAGAATTCCGCCCCGGCGGCGAGGAGTAACCGATCATGTCCGAAACCGAAGTCAATCCCGCCGCGCGGCGGACCGCTGTTGGCGCTCGCCGGCCATTCTATCGCCGTCGCAAGTCCTGCCCGTTTTCCGGCCCGAATGCGCCGAAGATCGACTACAAGGACGTGCGCCTGCTGTCCCGATTCCTGTCGGAGCGGGGCAAGATTGTCCCCAGCCGCATCACTGCCGTGTCCGCCAAGAAGCAGCGTGAGCTTGCGGTGGCGATCAAGCGCGCCCGCTTCCTGGCGCTGCTGCCCTACATCGTGGCGTAAGGAGACAATCCCATGGCCGCCGTTGAACTGATTCTGCTCCAGCGCGTCGAGAAGCTGGGCCAGATGGGCGATGTGGTGAAGGTGAAGCCGGGCTATGCCCGTAACTACCTGCTGCCACAGAGGAAGGCCCTGCGTGCGAGCAAGGACAACCTGGCGCACTTCGAAACGCAGCGCGCGCAGCTTGAAGCCCAGAACATCAAGCGCCGCGAGGAGGCCGAACGCCTGGCCGAACGCGTCGGTGGGCTGACTGTCGTGATCATTCGACAGGCTGGCGAGTCCGGCAGCCTGTATGGCTCGGTGTCAGCACGCGATATCGCCGATGCCAGCGCCGAAGCCGGCCTGACGATCGATCGATCCCAGGTGATCCTGGAGCATCCGATCAAGACCCTCGGCCTGTCGCAGGTCCGCGTGTCGCTGCATCCGGAAGTCAGCATCCCGGTCACCGTGAACGTCGCCCGCAGCGCAGAAGAAGCCGAGCGGCAGGCGCGTGGTGAACGGGTTGGCGCCGAGGCTGAGGAGGAGGAGGAGGAGGAGATCCCCACAGCCGAGGCGATCTTCGAATCTGATACGTCTCAGCCAGGGTAACCGAACCAACCCCGCCGTCCGGCTGGCCGGCGGGGCACAACCTGTTGAAGCCGTTTCGGCATCCGGTTTTTGACGAAACCGCAGAAGCTGATCCATGCTTGTCCTATATCCTGGGCAAGCAAAGGATTGGAAGCTGATGCGAGCACTTCTTGATCGCATACTTCGGCAGTTGATCGGTACCGGTCGGCTGTCTGTGGTCTGGCCGGACAAATCGCGGTCAATTTACGGCGATGGTAACGGCCCGATCGTTACCATGCGCATCCGCAATGAGCGCACCGTGCGCCGCCTTGTTCTGAATCCGTCTCTCGGCATGGGGGAGGCGTATATGGACGGCGACGTGTCCGTCGAAGGCGGCAGCATCTATGAAATGCTGGATACGATCCTGCAGAATGTGCAGCGAAATCCGACCGGTCATCCGGTGATGAACTTGCGGGACGTTGTTGATTCAGCGGGCCGCCGCCTGTCGCAGTTCAATCCGGTCAGCCGGTCGGCGAAGAACGTCGCGCATCACTATGACCTGAATGGGCGTTTGTACAGCCTGTTTCTTGACCGGGACAGACAATACTCGTGCGGCTATTTCCCGACTGGTAACGAAACGCTGGAGGAAGCCCAGGCCGCGAAGAAGCGCCATATCGCCGCCAAGCTGTGCCTGGACCGGCCCGGCCTGCGGGTGCTGGACATCGGCTGCGGCTGGGGTGGCCTTGCGCTGACGCTGGCGCGAGATTTCGGTGCTGAAGTGACCGGTATAACGTTGTCGCGAGAGCAACTGACCGAGGCCCGTGCGCGCGCCGAGGCCGAAGGGCTGTCGGACCGCGTCCGCTTCGAATTCCTCGACTACCGGGCGGTGACGCAGACCTATGACCGCATCGTCTCGGTCGGCATGTTCGAGCATGTCGGCGTCGGCTATTACCGGACATTCTTCGATACGGTGGCGCGCTGCCTCGATGCCGACGGAATTGCGCTGATCCATGCGATCGGCCGGTCGGACGGGCCCGGCAGCACCAATCCATGGCTGCGGAAGTACATCTTCCCGGGAGGCTATTCCCCCGCGCTGTCCGAGGTGCTGCCGGCGGTCGAACGGTCCGGCCTGATGGCGGCCGATATCGAGATTCTGCGCATGCACTATGCCGAAACGCTGCGGCACTGGCGGCGCCGTTTTGCCGCCAACCGGGATGCGATCGCCGCGCTGTATGATGAGCGGTTCTGCCGGATGTTCGAATTCTACCTGGCGGCCTCGGAAATCACGTTCCGCTACCGCGGGCACATGGTCTGGCAGCTACAGCTTGCCCACCGGCACGACGTTGTGCCGCTGACCCGCGACTATATCGCCGCCACCGAAGCCAAGCGCCCGCTGCTGCAATCTGTCGAAGCGGCAAACCCGTTGCGGCGTTGACCGCGGACGGTTGCGCCTTCCCCGACGGTCGGGCTCATTTCGTCCAGAATGGGTCCGGTTCGCCGCTCAGCGGCCGAACCGAGCCATCCAGGATGCCGGCGACCTTGGCGCGGACATCGTCATAGTGCGGCGGTTCGACGTAGAACTGGTAGGTCCGGACGGCCTCTTTCCCCTCGGGCAGTTGTTCCAGGGTATCCAGGTGATACACCACGGTGCCTTCGGGCACCTGATTGGACTGCCACCATTGCTCGTTGGTGCTCCGGTCGGCGCGGACCACGATCAGGTGGCGCGGGCCGTCTGGCGGCGGCACCGGCTGGAACACGAAGCGGATGATGTCATCGCCGTCGGAGTCCAGACGCTGGTACGCCAGCAGAGCATGCTTCGCGCCAACGATCCTGTCACGGAGGAACGCGGTGCGGGCGCGGACCTCGGGGTTGGTTGTGGTCTGCCAGATTGAGTAGATCTGGGTGATGGCATCGTCGCGACCGGCTTTGTCCCCGGCGGCCTGATCGATCTGCACCATCAGTTCCCATCCCGCGAACAGGGCTGGACGCAGCGTCATCAGACGCTCCACCATCGGCCTGGCCGTCTGCCAGTCGGCGTTTTCCAGCCGTATCGTGCTGGCGTAGAACAAGGCTTCGGCCGGATCGGCCGGCTTTCCGGCCAGGATCTGATCGAACGCGCGCAACGCCTGCTGGTGATGGCCACTGTTGAACAGCGCGACGGCCTGTGATTCGGCAACCGGCGGATCGCCGGCGCGGGCCGGATCGGCGTGGAGCAGGGCTGCACTAGCCAGACAGGCGCACAGCAAAACGGTTCCTCGCATCGCAGACTCCGCTTACTGGCCGCCGGACGGGCCGGTCGGCAGATGGTGCCGGGTGTAGGCGACCGCAGGCGCGCGCCGGTACCGCCACGCTGACACACCCCAGGCCAGCAGGAACAAGGCGATGATGACGAAGCCGGCCTGCCCCAGGTGCCCGTTGGCGGTGTCGGCCAGTGTCCAGCCCAAGCCGCGCAGGCCGAACTGATCGGACAGCAGCCCGGCCGCCTCAATACCGCCGATGGCTACGGCCAGCAGCACGGACAGGCCGGTCACGCCCAGATTGTAGGTTCGCTTCCGGCGCGGGTCGGACAGCGCCCAGCCATAGGCGCCGACCATCATGGCACTGTCGGCGGTGTCGATCAGCGCCATGCCGGCGGTGAACAGGGCCGGAAACACCAGCACCTGCGCGATCGACAGGCCCGACGCGGCCTGAGCAGCGGACAGTGCCAGCAGGCCGATCTCGGTTGCGGTATCGAAGCCGAGGCCGAACAGGAAGCCCAGCGGGAACATATGGGCCGGCCGCCGCACCATGCGGGCCGCCGGCCGCAGGATGCGGGCCAGAAGGCCGCGGCCACTCATCAGGCGGTCCTGGTCTGCATCGGAGTCACCGCCGCGTGCCAGCCGCAGCAGCAGGGCCAGATTGACGGCTGCGATCGCCATCAGGAAGCCGGCCGAGACGACGGTGCCGATTACGCCGCCCAGGACGCGCAGCGGATCGATCACGGCGCGCAGCGGATCGACCAGGGCGCTGGATGCAGTAGCGGCGATCAGGACGCAGGCGAGCAGCACGACGCTGGCATGGCCCAGGGAGAAGAACAGGCCGACGAGATGCGGCCGCTGGCCGTCCTGCATCAGTTTGCGTACGACATTGTCGATTGCCGCCAGATGGTCGGCGTCTGCCGCGTGCCGCAGCCCAAGCAGCCACGCCAACAGCGCGCTGCCGAGCAGGGCGGGGGTATGGGCGAAGGCGATGGCGGCCCAGAGCCAGGCGATGCCGTTGGCTGCGGCCAGGGTGCCCAAGGCGATGGCGGGCCCACGTTTCGTGCGTCCGCGGATCATCCTTCCTGGTCTCATCCGTCCGCCTGCCGGGTCACAGATTGCGGGCGAGCTTGCGGGCCAGCAGCCAACCGGGCAGGGCGGAGGCGGGGGCGCCGGGCAGCGTCAGCAGCCATCCCAACGGCTGGCCGTTAACGATAAGGTCCATGCCGATGCCAAGCATCATGCCGCCGATCAGGCTGCCCATAACGCCCGCAGACACGCCAAGCCATATAATTTCGGAACGGGTGATCATGGATCGGCTAGCTACCGGCGGGGGCAATGTTTGACAAGCGGCCTGCCGAACGCCTATAGCCCGCCGCTTCACGGCCGGGAACGTGGACGGACCGCCAGGGACTCCTGGTCTGGCCCGCGCCCGCTCGTTGGCATGTCGCCAGCGAGCCTACCGGTTCAACAACGCGGACGAAAAGGGCAACGCGCCAAATGACCAAGCGCGCCGAGAGTAAGTATAAGATTAACCGCCGGCTGGGCATCAACCTGTGGGGCCGGCCGAAATCCCCCGTCAACAAGCGCGAGTACGGTCCCGGGCAGCACGGCCAGCGCCGCAAGAAGCCGACCGACTTCGGCACGCAGTTGATGGCGAAGCAGAAGCTGAAGGGCTATTACGGCAACAT
>DAICYU010000236.1 GCA_027311485.1 Acetobacteraceae bacterium | reverse complement strand
GCTTTTGCGCAGATCCGCGCCCAGCAGGAACCATGATCCGACGCCCAGCGACGCGCGCGCGGCGGCCATGAAGCGGACGGCCTCCTCCGGATGGAGATTGCCGATCGTCGATCCCGGAAAAAAGCCCAGCCGCGGTTCGGCCATTGGCGGCAGGTGCAATTTCTGCATGAAGTCGCCAACGATGGGGATGACCCGCAGCCGTGGATGGCTGCTGCGCAGGCGCGCCTGCATTGCCAGCAAGGCTGGTTCGGCGACATCGATCGAGACGTAGGTGCGGAATGGCGCGTGCGGCTGATCCAGCAGGATGCACGCCTTGGTTTCGTCGCTACCGCCGAATTCCACCAACGTTCCGCCGGCCACAAGGGGCAAGGCGGGTGCAATTGTGTGCAGCAGCTTGGATTCTGTTCTTGTCAGGTAATATTCAGGCAGGCGGGTGATCTCATAGAACAGGCGGCAGCCTTCCTCGTCATAAAACAGCGCCGCCGGCAGGTTTTTCGGGCTGGCTGTCAGTCCCGTCAACGCCATTCGCGCGACGTCCGCCCGCACCGGGCGGGGGACAAAACCGGTATCGTTCGGCAAAATGGTCTCCTGCTACGAATCTTTCGCCAGACGAAGGCCGCTGAACTGCCATCGCTTGTCGGGGTGGAAGAAGTTCCGGTAGGTGGGACGGAGATGGCCGGTGGGTGTGGCCAGCGAGCCGCCACGCAGCACCATCTGGTTGATCATGAACTTGCCATTGTATTCACCAATGGCGCCGGGCACCGCACGGAAACCCGGATAGGGGCGATAGGCGCTCTCGGTCCATTGCCAGACATGACCGGTCATTTGATGCAGGCCGGGAAGATCGTGCGCCGCCTCCCATTCGGCTTCGGTGGGAAGCCGGGCACCACGCCAGCGCGCAAAGGCATCGGCTTCGTACCAGCTGATGTGGCGAACCGGCGCGTCCAGCGCCAGCGGCGCCAGGCCGCCGGGGCCGACCTGGAACCAGGCATCATCCCGATCCCGCCAATGCAGCGGCGCGGACCAGCCCTCCGACTGTACCACCGCCCAGCCGTCGGACATCCACAGCGTCGGCGTGCGATAGCCGCCATCATGCATGAAATCCAGCCAGTCCCGGTTGCGGACGAGGCGAGACGCCAGCGCGAAAGGTTCAAGCCAGACCTGATGGGTTGGCGTCTCATTATCAAAGCAGAAGCTGCTGTTCCGCCAGCCAATCTGGCACAGACCACCGGGATGCTGGACAAAAGCGTCGGTGCCCTCGGCCGCCTGTTCCTGCCAGCCGGGCCACATCGCCGGATACAGCGGGTTGCCGGCGAAGGCGTGCAACATGTCGGTGACCAGCAATTCCTGGTGCTGTTGTTCGTGCTGCAGGCCGAGCTCAACGATGGGAAGAGCCGCGGGCGCGAGGTCGGGCAAGGCACGGATCATCGCCGCATCGACGTGACGGCGATATTGCGCAACAGCCGCCGCGGCAGGACGGGTCAACAACCCGCGGGAGGGACGTGGATGCCGCGGTCCGACAGTATCGTAGTAGGAGTTAAACAGAAAGCAGAAGTCGGGATCAAAGACCTCGTAGCCGGGAGCATGCGCCCGCAGCACAAACTGCTCAAAGAACCAAGTGGTATGGGCACGATGCCATTTGACCGGACTGCTGTCGGGCATCGACTGTACACATTGATCTTCCTCGGTTAATCCCTCCGCAAGAGCCTCGGTGGCATCACGGACAGCCCGGAAACGATCGGACGTATGTTCCCGGTATTCGGGATCTGGAGACGGGCTTGCAGGATCCATCGCAACCTCCGGACTGGATAAACGCGGCGTGTTATTGACCGATTACCTGAAACCGATAATCTTTTTGTCATCCTACTGGTGAATCGGATCGTCGATAGTCCGGTCAGAACCAAGCCGCGGCCACGGCGTTCCAACAAATCATGGTTTCCCGACCTATTTGGCGCGGTCATCTGCGCCTTGCACTGGTGACTTGTCCGATCGCGCTGCACAGCGTCGTCCGCGCGACCAGCGGTTTGCATTTCCACCTCATCAACCCCAGCACGGGGCATCGCATTCGAATGGTAACCCAGGATGCGGAAACTGAGGAAGAAGTGTCCCGTAGCGAACTGGTCAAGGGCTACGAGTTCGAAAAGGACCGCTATGTGCTCCTGGACGAAGCGGATTTCGAACAGGCCCGGATCGAGAGTTCCAGCATATTGAACATCAGTAAATTTGTTGAGGCGGGTTCAATCGATCCGATCTATTTCGACACCTCGTATTACGTATCTCCAGATGGCGATGCCGGACAGGATGTGTTCATCGTGCTGCGCGACGCCATCCGCAAGGCGCGCGTGGCGGCGCTTTCCCGCGTTGTCATCGCCCAGCGGGAGCGTGCGGTGGCGATCACACCCTCTGGCAAGGGATTGATTTGCCATACGCTGCACGATCCGCACGACCTATGGGACGCCGATCCGCTTTGGGCGGACATCCCGGATACGCGGCCGGAACCCGACATGGTGACGCTGGCGACGCAGCTGATCGGCCGCCAGATTGGCCAATTCCAGCCGGACGACACGATCGACAGGTATGAGGCGCGATTGCGCGAGGTGATCGACGCCAAGCTGCAGGGCGAAGGGATCACGCAAGAGGAGCCGGAGGAACCGGATCGCGGCAACGTGATCGACCTGATGGCCGCGCTGAAGGCCAGCCTTGGGCAGGCCGAACCAAAGCCCGCCCGCAAGCGCCCCGCCCCCGTTCCTGCTAAGGCCGTCCATACAAAGACTGCGCATAAAGCGGCAGAGCGATCAAAGGCGATCCCGACGAAGAAGGCGGCCCCCAAGCGGGCATCGTGATGGCGGTGTTGTCACGCAACCTGCCCGGAGCAGCGCCGTTGGACCCCGCAGACCCGAACTTGGTCCCCCCTAGCCCAATGGAGAAGTTTTTATGGCAGGTATCGCGAACCGCAGGATTGCCGTGCTGGCTACCGACGGTGTCGAGCAGGTTGAGCTGACGGAGCCGGTCAAGGCGCTGAAACAGGCTTCCGCCAAAGTCGTAGTGATTGCGCCGCAAGGCAAGCAGATCCAGGGCATGAACCACCACGACAAAGGTGACAAGCTTCCGGTCGATCAGGAGCTTGGCAGCGTTTCCGCGGATGAGTTCGACGCCTTGGTACTGCCCGGCGGCGTCGCCAATCCGGACACGCTGCGCGCGCTGCCTCAGGCCGTGAGCTTCGTGAAGCATTTTGTGCAGTCCGGGAAGCCGATCGCGGCGATCTGCCACGGGCCCTGGACACTCATCGAGGCCGACGGCGTGCGCGGCCGGCGGATGACGTCCTGGCCGTCCCTGCATACCGATCTGGCCAATGCCGGTGCGCTGTGGGAGGACAAGTCGGTCGTCGTGGACGGCACGCTCGTGACCTCGCGCAAGCCGGATGACCTCCCCGATTTCTGCCGCGAGATGGTCAAGCTCTTCGAAAGCGCGCCCGCTCGGCAGGCCGCCGAGTAACAACCCATTAGGCCGGCGCGTATTCGCGGCGGCGTGGCTGTGACGGGGCGGGATCGGGTTCCCGCCCCGTCTTGTATAAAGACCACTGAGGGCGGGACCTGGCTCCCGCCCCGTTTTGCATGAAAACCGCAACAAGCCGCCTCGCCATGATGCCGGTGCGCGCCTAGACTGCGCCGACGATGAAAGCACCGCCCTTCGACTATCAACGTGCCGCCAGTCTGGACGACGCCAGCACGCTGCTCGCCCGGCATGGCGAGGATGCTAGGCTGATCGCCGGCGGGCAGAGCCTGCTGCCCGCATTGAACCTGCGCCTTGCCGCCCCGCGCCTGCTGATTGACATCGGTCGCATCGAAGGCCTTGATCGCATCGAGGTATCCGGTGACAGCGTGCGCATCGGAGCTCTCGCCCGGCATCAGGCCGTGTTGGACAATCCCGCCATTGCCCGTCATGTGCCGCTGTTGACCGAGGCGCTGCGCCATGTCGCGCATCCGGCGATCCGAGCACGTGGCACGATTGGCGGTAACCTCGCCCATGCCGATCCGGCGTCGGAACTCCCGGCATGCATGCTGGCACTGTCAGCAACGGTCGAAGCAACATCAGGTCGTGGCACACGGTCGATCGATGCCGAAACATTCTTCACCGGCCTGTTCAGTACCGCTCTGGCACCGGACGAAATCCTGACCGCGGTGACAATCCCCCTGCCCGCTCCACCCGGTGCCTTCCATGAAATCGCACGCCGCCGCGGTGACTATGCAATTGTCGGGCTGGCCACGGCCGGCACCCGGTATGCATTCTTCTCGGTCGGTGACCGCCCGGTGCTGGCGCGCCATGCCGCAGCCGCCGGATCGGATATCGCAGCGGCGAAAGCGGCCCTGGCGCGCGACCTCGACCCACCTGATGACCTGCAGGCAACCGGCGCGATGCGGCTTCATCTGGCGGGCGTGCTGCTGGAACGGACCATGGGCAAGGCATGAAAATCTCTTTGATCGTCAACGGTGAACGGACGGACGCCGAGGTGCCGCCGCGGCTGCACCTGGGTGACTTCCTGCGCGAACACCTGGGGCTGACCGGCACCCATCTGGGGTGCGAGCATGGTGTCTGCGGCGCCTGCACCGTGCGGATCGACGGTTCGCTGGCGCGCGCCTGTCTGATTCTGGCGGTTCAAGCCGACGGCACACGCGTGGAAACCATTGAGGGCCTGTCGGACAGCGGAGAGATCGCCGACCTCGCGCAGGCGTTCCATGAGCGCAACGCGCTGCAGTGTGGCTACTGTACCCCCGGCATGCTGATCGCAGCGCAGGACCTGCTACTGCGCGATCCGGCGCCCGACCGCGAGGCGATCCGGGATCATCTGTCCGGCAACTACTGCCGCTGCACCGGATATCATGCCATCGTGGATGCGGTTGCCACCACGGCAGCCGGGCGCCGGGGTAACCGGGCATGAGCGGCCTGTCGCCCCTGGACCGCCCGAACTCCTATATCGGCCGCAGCGTGCCACGCCCCAATCTTGCGCGCCTGCTGCAAGGGCGCGGGCAGTTCGTCAGCGATCTCGTGCTGCCGCGCATGCTGCATGTCGCATTCATCCGATCACCGTACGCCCACGCCCGAATCGTGCGCATCGACCGCGACGCGGCCTGCGCGATGCAAGGCGTGGCCGCGGTGGTAACCGGGGCCGAGCTGGCGGAAATCTGTACGCCGTGGGTGGGCGTATTGTCGCATTTGAAAGGACTGAAATCGGCGCCGCAGCATGCCATTGCGGTCGATCGCGCCTGTTGGCAGGGCGAGGCGGTCGCGGCCGTCGTCGCGTCGTCCCGCGCGCTGGCCGAGGATGCCGCCGAACAGGTCATCGTCGAGTATGAGGAGCTGGAGCCGGTCACCGATATGCGCACCGCTCTGGACCCGGCGACGCCGGTGATCCATCCGTCGTTGGGGGACAACCTGGCGTTCGAACGGCGGCTGCAGGCCGGCGCCACGGAAGAGGCGTTCCGCCAGGCCGATGCGGTGGCGGAAGCGGAATTCGTCTTCGGCCGCCACACCGGTGTGACGCTTGAACCCCGCGCAGTGGTTGCCGACTGGCGACCGGGGGAGGAGCGGCTGACCGTGTACCAGGCCACGCAGGCGCCGCATATGATCCAGACTGTGCTGGCACTGCATCTGGGCCTCGCGGAACAGCAGGTTCGGGTCGTATGCAAGGATGTCGGCGGATCGTTCGGCATCAAGGTGCACGCCTATCCCGATGAGATCGCGACGGCGGCGCTGTCGAAAATGCTGCGCCGTCCGGTGAAGTTCGTTGCCGACCGGCTGGAAAGCTTCGTCAGCGATATTCATGCCCGCGATCACCGGGTCCGCGGTCGCATCGCGGTGCGGAAGGACGGCACCATCACAGCGTTCGAGATCGACGACCTGACGGGTGTCGGTCCATACTCCATGTATCCGCGCACCAGTGCCATCGAGGCGAACCAGGTGGTGAACCTGGTTGGTGGCCCATATGCCGTGCCGAACTATCAGGCCCGCGCCAGAGTGGTGTTCCAGAACAAAACGCCGATGTGCCAGTATCGCGCTGTCGGGCACCCGATCGCCTGCTCGGTGACCGAGGGCCTGGTGGATCTGGCCGCGCGCGCCATCGGCATGGACCCGGTGGCGATCCGCCGGTGCAACCTTCTCCACGATGACGCCTATCCTGCCGTCTCGGCTTCCGGCATGCGGTTCGAGAAGCTGTCGCACCACGCCGCCCTGGACCGGCTACTGGCGATGATGGACTACGACGCGCTGCGGGCCGAGCAGGCATCGCTGCGGGCACGTGGCATCTATCGCGGCATCGGCTTGGCGAGCTTCGTGGAAGTCACCAATCCGTCTGCCGCCTTCTATGGCATCGGCGGGGCGCGGATTTCGTCGCAGGACGGCGTGTCCCTGCGGCTGGACGCGGCGGGTACGGTAGTGTGCCAGTCCAGCGTCACGGAACAGGGTCAAGGGGCTGAGGCAGTAACCGCGCAGGTCGTCGCGACGGCTCTGGGCGTACGATTGTCCGACGTGCGGGTCATGACCGGTGACACAGATGTCACCCCGTATGGCGGTGGCACCTGGGCCTCGCGCGCCGCCGGCATTGGCGGTGAGGCTGCCTGGCAGGCGGGGAAGCAACTGCGCGCCAACATCCTGGACGTTGCCGCCAGTA
>DAICYU010000235.1 GCA_027311485.1 Acetobacteraceae bacterium | reverse complement strand
TAGCCTACCACAGGGAAATCGGTAGGGAAGCCACGGCGAGAAGTACGCGGTTATACGTCGTCCGGGGAGCCTACCACAGGGAAATCGGTAGGGAAGCCACGGCACACGCTAAGCGTGGCGGCCTGCCCGGCTGAGCCTACCACAGGGAAATCGGTAGGGAAGCCACGGCTTGTCAATGGCGAGTGATCGATCAGAGACAAGCCTACCACAGGGAAATCGGTAGGGAAGCCACGGCACCTAGAGGGGGGTGGTAAGCGTGGTGTGGAGCCTACCACAGGGAAATCGGTAGGGAAGCCACGGCCAAGCCTCTTGGGGTTCGGCCGATGACACCAGCCTACCACAGGGAAATCGGTAGGGAAGCCACGGCCGGTGCCGTCCAGAATGGCGGCGCAAGCCCCTCCCTTCTGGACGGCCGGGGCTTGCGCCCCGGGCTCACAGCCCGTTCCTCCGCCGCAGCTGCAATGGCGATTACGGAACGTTCCAGCTACCCCCTGCCCTTCCGGGCAATGAAATCCGTGAACGCATCCTCGGCCTTCGCCCCGCGCATCACGTGCGTCGTATAGTGCTTCTCGGCCATGAACTGGGCCTCCAGGTCCTGGCCGAGCTGCTCCAGCAGCAGGGCTTTGACGCCCATGACGGCGCCGCGGTGGTTGCCCGCGATCATCTTCGCCAGCCACATCGTCTTCGCCCGCAGCTCCGTCCGCGGCACCAGATGGTTCAGCAGCCCGATCCGCCAGGCTTCCTCGGCCTGCACAACGCGGGCGCTGAACAGCAGCTCCTTGGCGATCGGCCAGCCCACCTGGTTCGCCAGCGACCAGGTGCTGTTGATCCGGCCATAAGCGGCGGCCAGGAAACGAAACTTCGTGTCCTCGCAGCCCACACGCATGTCCAGGGAGGATGACAGCACCGCCGCGCCGCCATAGGCCAGGCCGTTCATCATCCCGATCGTCGGCTTGCGGCTGGCGGAGATGTCATACGCCCAGCGCGGGTCGCTCATGCGGTCCAGCTCCTCCGGCGTGTAGCGCCGGTCATCCGCCCGCTGTTCATGGATGTCCCCGCCGGCCGAGAACGCCTTTTCCCCGGCGCCGGTGATGACGATGCAGCCGATGCCGTCATCGGCATCCAGCGCGCGCATGGCGTCCGCCAGCTCCCGGCACAGCTTGCGGTTCATCGCATTCAGCACTTCCGGCCGGTTCAGCGTGATGATGCCGACGCCGTCTTCCCGGTCCAGCAGGATATGTTCGTATGCCATGGCGTGTCCCTCCCCTGGGGCATGATGCTGCCCGAGGATGCGCCGGGCGACCAGATCATGATCGGGTCAGGTTGACCCGATCATGATCTGGTATTCTTTGCCTGATCGCATGATTCACGCCTTCCGGCTTTCAGCCTCAGGCGATCATGCCCTGGTATCGCGCCTCGGCCGGGCGCCGGTCTGACGTGTGGTCAGGTGCCCGGATAGGCCGATCCGTCCTGCGGCCGAGCGGGGTGGGCGACGTAGCGGCCGCCGTGGGGAACGGCGACGGCTTCGAACTCATTCGCCAGGCGATGCAGGCCCAGCCGCATCTTTTCACCCCGCATCGCGCGGCCGTGGCCGCACACCGCGATCTCCGGCTCCAGCGCCGCCAACGCCCGGACCGATGTCGCGGCGGCCTGCCAGTCATGGGTGAAATACATCGGCGGCCCATGCAGCTCCGGCGCCTGCACGGTAACGGCATAGGCGGATTCCTGCGCCGTGGTGATGAAGGCGTCACCGGCGATCAGCAGCCGGTCGGCGTCGCGGAAGAAGGAGACGTGGCCCGCCGCATGGCCGGAGGTGTGCAGCCAGCGGAAGCCGGGCATGTGCGGCACGCTGCCGTCATCCGGCAGCGGCCGCAGCCAACGCGACACATCGACCGGCGCGCGCGGGAACAGCGTGGACATCCGGGAAAAGATGCCGCCGCCGACACCCGGGTCCGGCGGCGGGTAGGCGCTGCGGCCGTCGAGATACGGCATCTCCAGCGGATGGGCATACACCGGCACGTCCCAGCGTTCGGCGAGGGTTCGCAAGGCGCCGACATGGTCGAAGTGCCCGTGCGTCAGGATGATCGCGGCCGGGGGCGAGGCGCCGGTGAACCGGGCGGCGGCGGTGCGGGCGATGATCCCGGCGGTGCCGGGCAGCCCGGCGTCGATCAGCACCCAGCGTGCGCCGACGCCTTGCGGCTGGCCGACAAGCACGATGTTCGCCAGGGCGAGCCGCCGGTAGGCGACGTCCGGCGCGATCTCGAAGACGTTCTCCTCGGGGATCTCGATGCCGGTTTCGGCCCGGTCGTCCACCGGAACCTGCTGCGTCATGGTATTCTCCTTCTTCGCGCCGGATGACGGGTCAGGCCGCCGGCCGCAGGACGACTTTCGTCCAGCCCGCATCACGCTCATCGAAGTGGCGATAGGCGTCCGGCGCCTGGTCCAGCTTCAGGGTGTGCGACACCAGGAACGATGGCTGCGCCCGGCCGGCGTGGATCAGGTTCATCAGGTACCGGTTGTAGGCTTTCACATTGGCCTGGCCGGTGCGCATGAACTGTCCCTTGAACCAGAACGTGCCCATGTCGAAGGCGATCTGGCCGCGCTGCTGCAGCTTGTCCTGGCTGCCCGGGTCCTGCGGCACGAACACGCCGACGACACCAAGGCCGCCCGTCGGCCGGACCGAGGCAACCAGCCGGTTCATCGTCAGGTTCGACGCCTCATGCCCATGGTGGTCGTGGCACTGATAGCCGACACACTCGCAGCCACGATGGGCGCCGACGCCGTCGGTCAGCTTCAGCACCTGTTCAACCGGGTCGGTCTTGCTGTCATCCACCGGGATGGCGCCGATCTGTTCCACCAGCTTCAGTCGGTCCGGGTGGCGGTCCACCACGATGACCTGCGCCGCGCCCTTCACCATCGCCGAGTAGGCTGCCATCAGCCCGACCGGGCCGGCGCCGTAGATGACAATGCTCTCCCCCGGTTTCAGACCGGCCAGCTCCGTCGCGTGCCAGCCGGTCGGCCAGATGTCGGACAGCATAACGTAGTCGAGTTGTTTCTGCTCCGCATCGGGCGGCAGCACCAGGCAGTTGAAGTCGGCATACGGAACGCGCAGCAGCTCGGCCTGACCGCCCTCATACGGCCCCATGTCGGCGAAGCCGTAGGCGGCGCCGGCCGAACCGGGGTTGCAAGTCAGGCAGAAGCCGGTCAGCCCGCGCTCACAGTTTTCACAGAAGCCACAGCCGATATTGAACGGCAGGCAGACCCAGTCGCCTTGCTTCACCCGGTCCACGGCCGAACCGACGGCGATGACCCGGCCCAGGTTCTCATGCCCCAGCACGCGGCCGGTTTCCATGTCGGTGCGGCCTTCGTACATGTGCAGGTCGGAACCGCAGATATTCGTCACGACGATCTGCACCAGCGCGTCGGTCGGGCGCTCGATCCTTGCATCCGGGACGGTCTTGACCGCGACGTCACGCGGGCCGTTGTACACCAGGGCTTTCATACGGGGATCTCCATTGGAACTGCAGCGGGAATGCGCAGCGGCGCCGCCTGTTCCGCGTCTCCTGCCGATGTGACGCCGCCTCGCTTGCCGGATCGGGCGTTTTGCAGTGTCCTGGGCAGGACGGGAGGATTCCACCGATGGAATGGAAAACACGCCAGATTGGCCAGACGGGGCTGATGGTCAGCGAATTTGGCCTTGGCACGGCGACGATGGGCGGCAGCCGGATCAAGATCACCCGGCAGGAGGGGGAGGCGATCGTGACCGCCGCATGGGATGCCGGCGTGCGCTATTTCGATACGGCGCCGTTCTATGGCGTCGGCGCCGCCGAACACCGTGTCGGCGACGCCCTGCGGGAGCACAACCGCGATGACTGGGTGCTGTCGACCAAAGTCGGCCGCCTGCTGCGCCCGAAGACCTCGGACGCGCCGTCATCGGACGGGCGGATGTCGCCGCTGCCGTTCGAGGTCGTGTATGACTATTCCTATGACGGCATCATGCGATCGGTCGAGGACAGCTACCAGCGGCTCGGCCTGGCGCGTATCGACATCCTGTATGTTCACGATATCGGCGCCTATCAGCACGGCCCCGAACTGAACGCGCAGCACATGAAGGTGCTGGCCGACAGCGGCTACAAGGCGCTGGATGAGTTGCGGCGCAGCAAGACCGTCAGCGCCATCGGCATTGGCGTGAATGAGAAGGAAGTGCTGATCGACGCGATGGAATTCGGCGACTGGGACGCGTTCCTGCTGGCCGGGCGCTACACGCTGCTGGAACAGGGGCCGCTGGACGATCTGATCCCGAAATGCGAGGCGCGCGGCACCACGCTGGTAATCGGCGGTCCGCTGAACTCCGGCATTCTGGCCGGGCGGGACACCTGGAACTACGACACCGCACCGCCCGCAATCATGGAGCGGGTGAAGAAGATCGCCGCGGTCTGCGACGCGCACAATATTCCGCTGCCCGCCGCGGCGCTGCAGTTCCCGCTGGCCCATCCGGTGGTCTCGGCCGTGATTCCGGGGCCACGGTCGGCGGCGGAGTTCAATGAAAACCTGCCACTGATGCGGATGAAGATTCCCGCCGGGCTGTGGTCCGACCTGCGGAGCGAAGGGCTGCTGCACCCCAACGCCCCGGTGCCGGCCTGATGCCGATCATCGGCGCCGACCCGTGGCGGCACCAGTTCTTCAACCACGTCCCCTGCCCGGCGGACGTGGTGATCCCGGTGAAGGATTATGACGCGTGGGTGCTGTATCCCAGGCATCGCTGGATTTACGACAAGCTGGCGGTCTTCCTGTCGCAGGACATCGCCGCCGCGCCGCATGGCGTGATGCCGCCGTCTTTTCCGGTGTTTTCCAAGCCGATGATCAACCTGCGCGGCATGGGCGACGGCAGCCGGGTGATCGAAACGGAAGCCGAGTACCTCAGCAGCCTGACGCCGGGGCATATCTGGTGCACGCTGCTGACCGGGGCGCATGTCAGCACCGACGTGGCGCTGATCGATGGCAATCCCGTCTGGTGGCGCCACACCACCGGGACGCCGGGGCCGCGCGGCACCTTCGACTACTGGCACGTCCACGCCGAACCGATGGCCGGGATCGAGAAATGGTGCGGTGCCTGGGCGCGCGAGCACCTGTCCGGCTACACCGGGCTGATCAACCTGGAAACCATCGGTGCCCGCATCATCGAGGCGCATCTGCGCTTCGCCGACCAGTGGCCCGACCTGAACGGCGCCGGCTGGGTGGAAGCGGTGATCGACCTGTATGCCAACGGTCGCTGGACCTATGCCGACGCCGACCGCCGGGACGGGTTCAGCGTCATTCTGTTCGGGCCGCATGGCCGGCGCTACCGCCACCCGCCGCCTGAACTGGTGAAGGAGGTTTGTGCCATGGAGGGTATTTCCTCGGTCCAGATCAGCTTTCATGAGGACCGCGACCCGGCCACCCATCCGATGCCGCCCGGCGGCTTCCGCCTGGCGACGATCAACGCCACCTCGCTGGAGGCCGGACGGGAGGCTCGACGGCGGTTGGCGGATGTGCTGTTGACAATGTGATCCGGTCGCAACGCCTCCTGGGGCATTAACGCTGCCGATATGTTCTTCGGGGCTAGAGGCATGGCGCAGCGCCTGGCGATGATGGAACGGCAGCCGGCAACGGTGCAGCCCGCAGAAACGCCTGGCCTGACCGGGCTGTTGACGCTTGCGGTGGGCGTTGTGGTGGTCGCCGGCCTGTATTTCGGGCAGACGGTGCTGATCCCCATTACCCTGGCGGTGCTGCTGTCGTTCGTGCTGGCGCCGCTGGTGAACCTGCTGCGCCGTATCTGGTTCGGCCGGGTGCTGTCGGTGCTGGCGGCGGTGCTGCTGGCGCTGGGCGTCATCCTGGCGCTGGGCGGCCTGATCGGCACGCAGATCGCCGACCTGGCGCAGGCGGTGCCGCAATACGCCAGCACGATTAAGGACAAGCTGGACACCGTGCAGGGCTTCGCCAGCCGGCAGATGGCGACGATCATGCGCGGCCTGCCGGAGACGCCCGCCGCCAAGCCCGGCTCGGCCGAATCCGGGGCGTCGGCCGGACCGAAACCCACGCAGGTGCAGATCTACCAACCGCCGCCCACCGCGGTGGAACTGGCCGAACGGGTGTTGAAGCCGGTGGTCAGCCCGCTGGCGACCACCGGTATCGTGCTGATCGTCACGATCTTCATCCTGCTGCAGCGGGAGGATCTGCGCGACCGGCTGATCCGGCTGTTCGGGTCATCCGACCTGCACCGCACCACGGCGGCGATGAACGACGCGGCGCGGCGCCTGTCGCGCTATTTCCTGACGCAACTTGGCATCAACACGGCGTTCGGGGTGATCACCGGCACCGGGCTGTTCTTCATCGGCGTGCCGTCACCGTTGCTGTGGGGCATCGTCGGCCTGCTGCTGCGCTTCGTGCCGTATATCGGCGCGCCGTTGGCCGGCGCCCTGCCCGTGGCGCTGGCCGCGGCCGTGGCCAGCGGCTGGTCGATGATGCTGGGTGTGGTGGCGCTGTACGCGATCACCGAGCTGATCATGGGACAGGTGGTGGAGCCACTGCTGTATGGGCACAGCACCGGGCTGTCGCCGTTCTCGGTGGTTGTGGCGGCGACGTTCTGGACCTGGCTGTGGGGACCGATCGGGCTGATCCTGTCCACGCCGC
>DAICYU010000234.1 GCA_027311485.1 Acetobacteraceae bacterium | reverse complement strand
AAATCGCCGCTGCAATCGCAAGCCTTCTATCGCGACCGGCGGATCGAGCGCCGCACTGCCGACGTGGTCCGGCTGGATGCGCGGGCACACCGCATCACCTGCGCCGGCGGCAGCGTGCTGGATTACGACAAAGCGCTGCTGGCAACCGGCGGCATCCCGAAGCGACCCGGATTGCCGGGCGCGAACCTGCGCAACGTCTTCATGCTGCGTACCCGGGAAGACGCGGATGCGATCCTGAGACAGGCTGAACGCAGCGGCAAGGCGGTCGTCCTGGGTGCCAGCTTCATCGGCATGGAGGTCGCGGCGAGCCTGCGGGAGCGGGGACTCGACGTCACCGTCGTCGGCAAAGCAGCGGCGCCGTTCGAAAAGCAGCTTGGCGCCCGCATCGGCACCGCGTTCACCCTGCTGCATGAGGCGCGTGGCGTGGCATTCCGCCTCGGCCAGGGCGTTGCCGCGCTGCAGGGGAATCGAGCGGTGCGTGCGGTCCTGCTGGAGGGTGGCGAGAGCCTGCCGGCCGATCTCGTCGTGCTGGGTTTTGGCATCAGGCCGGCAACGGACTACCTGGACGGCGTCGCGGTGAATGCCGACGGCAGCGTCTCGGCCGGCGCTGACCTGCAGGTCGCCGAAGATCTGTATGCCGCCGGCGATATCGCGCGGTTTCCGCTGTTCGGCGATGGTCCGCCGATCCGCGTCGAGCACTGGCGGGTTGCCGAACAGCATGGACGGGTGGCAGCCCTGAACATGGCGGGGCTGACTACGGCGGGGCGCGATATGGCAAGGCAGGCGGCGCGTTACGACGTTGTGCCGGTATTCTGGACCATCCAGTACCTGAAACGGTTGGACTATATCGGACATGCCAGTGAATGGGACGATGTCGTGCTGCATGGTGATCTGGAGAAGCCGAACTTCCTTGCCTACTACGTCAAGGACGGCCGGGTTGTTGCCGCCGCCGGCCTTGGCCGCGATCGGGATACGGCGGCGCTGATCGAGTTGTTCAACCGCCGCCGCGACTGGGCCGCGGCGGAACTTGGCGCACAGCCGGCACGCCTGCTGGACTGAGACGCCGTCCTGTCCGCCCATCCCGGAGATCGCCCGCCGGGAGATGGCTCACGCGTGCATCACCGCAAGCGGCGATCCGCGTCCGCGACGACATGCCGAGTTACGACGTGCCCAGTTACGACATACCCAGCGTGCGCAGAACCGTCGTCTCGGTCAGGATCTGCGGCAGGACCTCGGGTTCGCCGCCATGGGCCGGATAATAGATATACAACGGCACGCCATCCCGCCCGTTTTGCCGCAGGTATGCGGTGATCGCCGGGTCCTGCCGGGTCCAGTCGCCCTTCAGATAGGCCACCTTCTTCGTGGCGAAGGCGTGCTGGACGGCATCTGTCGCGATCGCCACACGCTCATTCACCAGGCAGGTCACGCACCATGCGGCGGTCATGTCGACGAACACCGGCCGCCCCTCGGCCCGCAGCGCGGCCAGTTTGGCGGCCGAGAACGGCTCCGCCCCGTCGGTCGCGCCCAGCGCCGTGCCCGCCGCCTCCGACGACGTGCCGATACCGGGCAGCACCGTAACCGCCATCAGCAGCGCCACCAGTGCCGTCGCCTGGCCGAAGCGGCGCACCCCGGTGGTGGCGGTCTGGCTTGCGCCGAACACCCAGGCGGCAAACCCCAACAGCACCAGCCCGGCGACGGTAATTAGGACGCCGGACGGCCCAGCCTCCTGACTGACGACCCAGACCAGCCACGCGGCGGCGCCATACATCGGAAAGGCAAGGGCCTGCTTGAAAACGTCCATCCAGCTTCCGGCGCGGGGCATCACGTGGCGCAGCCCCGGCAGCATGGCCAGCGCGACATAGGGCGCGGCGAGGCCCAGCCCCATGACGGCGAACACCAGCATCGTCACCGCCGGCGGCGCGGCCAGCCCGGCGGCAATGGCGACGCCCATGAACGGCGCGGTGCACGGGGTGGCGACCAGGACCGCCAGCAGGCCGGTGAAGAAACTGCCCAGATGGCCGCTTCGGCTGGCCAAGGAGGTACCCGCCCCGGTCAGGCTCGCGCCGACCTGGAATACCCCGGACAGGTTCAGGCCGACGGCGAACAGCAGCCAGGCGATGGCGGCGACGAACACCGGGCTGGAGAACTGGAAGCCCCATCCGGCGGCGTCGCCGGCGGCCCGCGCCGCCAGCAATCCGGCGGCCAGAGCCATGAAGGTGACCAGCACGCCGGCCGTGTAGGACATCGCATGCCCGCGATGCAGCCCGCGCTGCGTGCTGTGGGCAAGCGCCACCGCCTTCATCGCCAGGATCGGGAACACACACGGCATCAGATTCAGGATCAGCCCACCCATGAAGGCGAACGCCAGCACGCGCGGCAAGGGCGGCATCGCCGGCCCGGGCGCGCTGCCCGGCTCCGCGGTCAGGCTGACATCGGTCAGCAGCCCGGCGCGGTCACGCACCGTCAGGATGCCATGGAGCGGTTGTTGGGGATTGAAGTCCGCGCCTGGTTTCAGCGCCAGGGTGAAGCCGCCCTGGCGCACCGACAGCGGCTGTGCCGCGTCATCCTTGATCCGTCCCGACTGTTGCGGGATGAACGACGCATCCGTGACCGTGTTCTGCGACAGTTCCGGCCCCTGCACGAACAGCGTTCCGTCCGGCGCGATATGCGCGGCCCAGGGTGAGGCGCGCGGCACCGCCCGGTCATGCGCCGCGAACAGCGGCGCCTGCGCCGATGGCGCGGGGGTGCCGACTGGCAGTTTCAGGCTGAAATTGGCTTCCTCCGGGATGCAGATATCCTTGCAGACCAGGTATTCGGCGTGCGCCTTGATGGTGCCGGATGGCGCCGTCACCGTCACCGGCAGCAGCACCTGCCCGGTATAGGCGTAGGTCATCACCGGCCCTTCGCTGACGCGCCGCGGCGTCGGCCACGCGATCGGCGACGCCTTGCCGCCGGCGGGCAGGTCGAGCGTCAGCGACGGCGCGACGCCGGCATCGCCGGGGTTCTGCCAGTAGGTATGCCAGCCTTCCGCCAGCCGCAGCCAGAGCGCCACCCGGAACGGCTTGCCCGGCTGCATGGCGTCGGTGTCCGTCACCAGAGAGGCGACAGCGCGCGGGCTGCTGACCGGCGTGCTTTCCATCGCCGCGGCATGGCGCGGGGCCAGCAGCGGAAGCAGCAGCATCAGCGTCAAAAGCCACTTCATATGCCGCTCACCTCCGGGTGTGGATCAGGTCTGCCCCGGCCGCCATCATACACGACGGCCGGGGCATGATGTCAGGCCGATAGCGCCGCCGGCTCGGTGCGCAGGCGCTTCACCAGCAGCTTGTTCAGGGCATGCACATAGGCGCGGGCCGAGGCGACGATCGTGTCGGCATCGGCGCCCTGGCCATCGACCATCTTGCCGTTCTCCTCCAGCCGCACAGTCGTCTTGGCCTGCGCGTCGGTACCCTCGGTCACCGCCCCGACCGAGAACAGCACCAGGTTCGCGGTGTGCGGGAAAATCGCCTGGATGGCGTTGAAGGTGGCGTCCACCGGGCCGTTGCCGGTGGAATGCGCGGCCTTGATCTGGCCGTCCACCTCCAGCTCCAGCTCCGCCCGGGCCGGGTGCTTCGACCCGGCGTGCAGGTCGAGCGAGATGAAGCGGATGCGTTCATGGTCGCGCATCACCTCATCGTCGACCAGGGCCACCAGATCCTCGTCGAACACCACCTTCTTGCGGTCCGCCAGGTCCTTGAAGCGCCGGAAGGCGTCGTTCAGCTTGTTATCCCCAATCTCATACCCCAGCGTCCGCAACTTGTCCCGGAATGCCGCTCGGCCGGAATGCTTGCCCATCACCAGACTGGATTTCTGCCAGCCGACACTCTCCGGCAGCATGATTTCGTAGGTGCCGGCGTGCTTCAGCACGCCATCCTGATGAATGCCGGCCTCGTGCGCGAAGGCGTTGCGCCCGACGATCGCCTTGTTCGGCTGCACGTCGAACCCGGTGATCGCCGCCAGCATCCGGGAAACCCGCAGGATGTTCGGCGTCTTGATGTTGTTCTTGAACGGCACCGCGTCGTTGCGGGTGCGGATCGCCATCACAGCTTCTTCCAGGGACGCGTTGCCGGCGCGCTCACCGATGCCGTTGATGGTGGATTCAACCTGCCGCACGCCGGCGCGAATCGCGGCGAGCGTGTTGGCGACGGCCAGCCCCAGGTCGTTATGGTTGTGCGTGGACAGCACCACTGCGTCGGCGCCGGGCACGCGGGTGCGCACCATGGTGAAGATGCGCTCCATGTCCTCGGGCAGCGCATAGCCGACGGTGTCAGGAATGTTGATCGTCGTCGCCCCGGCCTTGATCGCCGCCTCGACGCAGCGGCACAGGAAGTCCGGGTCCGTGCGGGTGCCGTCCTCGGCCGACCATTCCACGTCATCGGTGAAGTCACGCGCCAGCGTGACGCTGTCGCTCACCGCCTGCAGCACCTCCTCCGGCTCCATCCGCAGCTTGTACTTCATGTGCAGCGGGCTGGTGGAGATGAAGCTGTGGATGCGCTTGCGCTTCGCCGCGCGCACGGCATCACCAGCACGGGTGATATCTTCCCGGCCGGAGCGCGCCAGGCCACAGATCACCGGGCTGTCGTCACGCTGGCCGACACTCTCGGCGATCGCCTTGACGCTTTCATAATCGCCTGGCGAAGCGATCGGGAAGCCGGCTTCCATGACATCGACGCCCAGTTCGGTCAGCGCCTCGGCCATGCGGATTTTCTCGTGCAGGTTCATGGAGAACCCGGGCGATTGCTCGCCATCGCGCAGGGTCGTATCAAAGATAATGATCCGGTCGTCCGCCAGCGTGCCGAAGCTGGGATGGGTGATGCTCATTCAGGTGTCCTCGGAATATGAACTTACCACGACATTTGCCTCAGGGGTTCCCCTGAGCGAAGGCCGGCGTTCAGCAACCCGGCAAAGCGCTCAGGGGCGGCTAAGTCGAAGGAGAAGGAGGCCGAACGGGCGAGCATCACCGGACGCGGTTGCGTCATCGGTCTGGCGAATGAAGGGCGCGCCGTGGCTCATGCCACTGTGCATACAGGCTTTACCGGCAGTCCGCAACCAGTGCGGCCCCAGGGTGACCATACCCCATGGCATATCGCGCTTGCCTGATGCGCGATCCTAACCTGGCGGCGGCTTGCTGGCGGAGGCGGCCTTGTCCGACGCGGCCCGGTCCCAGGCGGCATTCGGCGGCGGTTCGCCGGTCGCGGGATTCCACTCCCCTGACTTTTTCAGCGCTTCGACCACTTCTTTCGGCATGTAGGTCTCATCGTGCTTCGCCAGCACTTCCGAGGCGTGGAACACCCCGTCGGACCGTTCGGTGCCCAGCACCACGACGCCCTGACCCTCCCGGAACAGATCGGGCAGAATGCCCTTGTAGGTCACCGGAATGGCTGATTTGCCGTCGGTGACGCGGAACGTGACATCGGCTTTCGTCCCGGTCGTGCGCTTGACCGTACCCTGCTGCACCAGGCCGCCAAGGCGCACCTGCCGGCCGTTGTAATCCGATTTCGCCAGATCGGTCGGCGATACGAAATACATCAGGTTCTGTTTGAATGCCGACAAGGTCAGTGCCGCGGCGGAGCCGACGCCCACGCCGCAGACAAGGATCAGGATCAGGCGGCGCTTCTTGCGGGTCATCGTCCCCCCCGTTCGCGGCGTGTATCGACCGCGCGCAAACGCCGGCTGGCAACACGCATCCGGATCAGCGCCTGGACGGACAGCAGCAAGGTTGTTCCCAGCGCGATCGCATAGGCCGCGCCGATAAACATGCCGTATTTCATGGCGTCACTTCCTGGGACATTTGCGAGGACGCCTTGGCCAGCAGAAGCGCGCGGGTGCGATTCTCACTGACAGCGGCATGCAGGCGGGCGAGCACGATGCCGGCGAACAGCAGCGTGAAGCCGATTGTCGTAAATAGCAGCGGCCACAACAGGCTTGGCGCAATCGTCGGCGCCCCCGTCAGCCCGATCGAGGCCGGCTGATGCAGCGTGTTCCACCAGTCGACACTGAACTTGATGATCGGCAGGTTGATTACCCCGACCAGGGCCAGGATCGCACCGGCGCGATAGCCGCGCACCGGGTTGTCGAAGGCCCGCACCAGGGCGATGTGCCCGCAATACAGCAGCAACAGCACGAAAACCGAGGTCAGGCGCGCATCCCAGACCCACCATGCGCCCCAGGTCGGCTTGCCCCACAGGCTGCCGGTGGCCAGGCACACCGCGGTGAACGCGGCGCCGACCGGGCTGATCTCCACCGCTGCCAGGTCGGCCAGCGGATGCCGCCAGACCAGGGAGCAGAAACTGCTGACCGCGAGGGCGAAATACCCGGCAGAGGCGAGCCAGGCGAACGGGACATGCACATACATGATCCGGACGATATCGCCCTGCTGCCAGTCGGCCGGTGAGAACACCAGCCCCCAGACTACGCCGATGGCGGTGAATATAACCCCGAACGCAAACAGCCACGGCATGACGCGGCTGGCCAGCCGCTGATACTGGCCGGGATTGGCAAACCGATGCAGCGACCGCCCCTTGGGCGGCGCCGCGGCGATCGAACGATGATCCACGCTCACTTCATACCCCGTGATCCCTGGCCTTGAAAGCCCTTCGCACAGCAAGCTAGCCGGTGCGCCACCGGTCCGAATTGACCTGAGTCACATAATCAGTACGGGCCGTACAACCTCAAGATGGGTGA
>DAICYU010000233.1 GCA_027311485.1 Acetobacteraceae bacterium | reverse complement strand
GTCACCGTGCCATGCACCGCGGGATCGATCGTGTAGCTGACGTGCAACTGTGTCCCGAGGATCTGTGCGACGGCCTCGCGTATGTCGGTATCTGTGAACTCGAGCGAGAACGGGCCGGGCGGCAGGTTCGAACCAAGCGCAGGGGCGGCACCGCCACCCGGCGTGCCATACGCAACGAGTGGCGGCGTCGTTGTCGTGGATGCGACACGGCCGTTGGTACGCGTCGAAGTCGCCAGACTTGCCGCCGATGATGCCAGCGGTGGTACGTGCGTTGTCTCCTGGTCCGCACAGCCGGACACGAGATCCAGGCACAGGGCGGCAACGGCGAGCGTTCGCGCGGTCTTCATCGGTGCTCCTCGGGCGGCACCGGTGCTGGCAGCGCGGTGGCGCCTGCCATGGCTTTGCCCGGCCCGCGGCTTGAGGTTTGGGAAAAGGACGGATGCAGCACACGCTCTCCTGCGGATGAGGTCAGGGTGACCTGCCCCGGTTCGATTTTGTTGAGAGTGAAGCCGGCGATTGTCGCACCTTCGGCGGTGATGCGGCCGTGGCCGGCTGCGTCGACGAAGATGGCGTGCCGCCCCGACGGCCCGACCACGATGCCGCTGAGCCGGGGAAGCGTCTCGGCTGCCTGCGCCGGTGGCGCCTCCTGCTGCGGCGGGGCCGGACGGCGATCCGGGCTGAACAGCGGGCGCGCCAGGATTGTCCTTGCGGCGCTGGCGGCCAGTTCCGGTGTCGGCGCAGCATCCTGCCCGGGCCTGGCCGGCCTGGCGGCAACCGCCAGGGGCAAGGGCGCCGTCGCGTCCGTGGCATCGTCTGGCGTGGCCATCTCCCAGGCCAGAAGACCGGCCACGACCAGGCTCAGGACAGCCAGCGCGGATTTCCGGTTCATGGCGCCTTTGCGCCCGGCTTTGCGGTTACCGGCCGGGTAGCTACCGGCGGCTGGACGATGGCGGCGGGCGGCGCGTCCTCGGACGCCTTCTCCGGCGTCGGAACAGACCCGCGCAGCGCGGTGGCGGTAAAGCTGGCATCGACCGGCAGATCGGGGTCATGCACGGTGGCGGCCGGCCCACGCAGCGAAAGCTCATCCACCACCATGGGCGTCGCCGCCTGTGCCAGCGCCTGCAGCAACCCGACCACCGACCGCCAGGGCGCACGGAGGGTGACGCGCACGCCGATCGTGCGGAATGCGCCGCTTGCCTGCACTGGCAGGATCTCCTGGCTGCCAAGCCGCACGCCGGAGGCTTTCGCCAGTTCATCGAGTTTCTGCTGCAGGGCCGCGGCGGCCAGCGCATCCGACCGGCCCGGCAGCAGCGCATCCGTCTCGTGTCCGGCCCCGACTGCCGCCGATGCCCGCTCACGCAGTGCCGGAAGCGTCTGCACCAGCGCTTCCATGCGCCGGCTGACAGCCTGCTCCCGGCGCAGCGTTTCGGCCCGGTCATTGTAGGCGTCCAGCAGCGGCGCGACGGCGCCAAGCCACAGGACGGCCCCCGCCAGGGCCGCGATGCCAAGCGCCAGGGCCTGGCCCCGGCGGCCGGACGGCAGAGATAGGGCCATGCTTAGGGGGTGACCTCGGCCTGGATGGTGAATACCTCACCGCCGGTCTCGGCTCGCAGGACGGGTGCGGCGAATGACGGGTTGTGCAGCCGCTTCCCGCTGGCCAGGGCGGCGATCAGCCGGGTTGCGGCAGTCGAATGTCCCTCAAGGACAAGACGGGTGCGCCGCAGGCTCAGGCTGGTGAGCCAGGTATCGTCCGGCAAGCTGTCCGTAAGGTCGGCAAGGATGGCCAGCGGCTGCCCCGCCTGTTGCCGCGCCGCCGCGATGCGCCCGGAGCCCGCGAGCCCGGCGGCGATTCGCTGGCGCAGCATCTCGGCTTCGTGGACACGCGGCCGCAGTTCCGCGACCTGCGCCTCGACCCTGCCCAATGCCATCGATTGCCGCACCAAAGGCTCTGCCAGGGTCGCAAGGGCGAGGCTGCCCGACGCTGCGACCGCCGTCCGCCAGGCCAGCCGCTGCCGGGTGCGGCGGGTCGGATCCGCATGGCGCAGAGGGATGCACCGCATGCCGCCCTTTGGCGCCATGACGTCCGTGGTTCGCCCGCCAGCCGGGACATTCAGGCCTGCCGGCACTTCCAAGGCAGCCGGCACGATGCCCGCACGCTCCAGCCGGTCTAGCAATGCGTGCACCCATACCTTCGGCACCAGGGTGATCTCGACGTGAATGGCCGCCTTGCGGCGGTCCACGCCGAGGACACGGTGGGCAAAGAAGACGTCCGCCGCCTTGAACGGCGTCAGCTGATCCATTTCATACGTCAGGAAACGATCCAGGCCGGCTTCGACCGCTGCCGGCAGCCAGACATCGCGCACCAGGGGATTCCGGGTCAGACGGATCATCACCGGCTCCCGGCGCCGGCGTCGCGCAATCATGTCACGAAGCTGATCCGGATCGGCCGCGGCTGGCAGGCCTGGCAGTATTCCGATCTGCCCTTTGTGCCGTACAGACACGCCCAGCGTGCCGCCGACGCCCGGCGTCAGCAGCATGGCATCGGGCGCGTTGCTCGGCAGCCGTTTGAGCAGCGGCGCGGCAAGATCCGCCATCTGGCGGGTCCACCAGGTCAGGAACTCAGGCAACATAGAAAGCGGAAATCACTGGCAACACGATCGGGATATACAGGGTTGTTCCGATGCCGGATTTGACCGAATGATGATAAAAGCCACGTAACCGGCACGGACCTTCAGTGCCATCACGGGCCATATCATCCTTGGCAATGTCATAATCCGCGACGTCATCATGGGGCGGCGACGGTGACGCGCCCGGTCAGCCAGTCGACACGCACACTGCGCGACGCGCTGGCCTGCAAAAGCCGGATCGTTCCACCTGAACTGCTGCCGTCCGGCGCGAAGCGAATCGAACGCAGCCCGGCAAGCGATACCACCAACGACGACGGCAGTGTCTTCGCCCGGCCGTCCAGCACATAACCGTGCCCGCCGGCTGTGGGCGCGAACACCGATGGCGCCTGCCGGGCGATCGCGCGTGCCCTGGCCAGCCGCAAGGCGCTGGCAAGGTCATCCGCGGCGGTGGTGAGATCCAGTCCGGTATGGCCGCGATTGGCAAAGCCGGCGACGATGCCCAGCGCAAGACCGAGGATCACCAGCACCACCAGCGTCTCGATCAGGGTGAAACCAGCCGTGCCAGCCCGCCGGCTGCGGCGCCATCGCGCCCACACCGGGTTATGCCCCACTGGGTAATGCCCCACCGGGCTATGCCACAGCAGACTATGCCGGGCCATTACTGCGCCAGGTCGTTCAGGCTGAGCATGGCGAGGAGCAGCGACGAGACGATGCCGGCGATGAGCGCGCCCATGATGATGGTGATGGCCGGTACCAGCAGAGCCGTCAGCCGCTGCGTCAGGACCCGGACCTTTTCCTCGTGTATCGTGGCCGCGCGCAACGCCATCGGGCCCAGCTGCGCCGTCTCCTCGCCCAGGCGCAGCAGGTGTACCAGGCGGACCGGGAACAGCCCTGACGCGCCGAGTGACCCGGACAGGCCGGCGCCGCCGGTGGCACTTGCGGTGGCATCGTCGATGGCGCGGGTTCCCGCCGCGTTGCCGACAACCTCGCGCACGATCGCCAGCGCCGGAATCAATGAGACACGGTTCTGCAGCAAGGTTCCCAGGGTCCGCGCGAACCGGGCGGCCATGACCTCCTTCGCCAGGCCGCCGATCACCGGCAGCCGGAGTTTCAACCGGTCGAAGCCGAGGCGGATCGCCTGTTCCCGCAGCAGCGCGCGCACCAGCAGGCCCAGTGTCAGGGCACTGGCCAGGCCCGCCAGGCCGTAGCGCGACACCGCATCGCCCGCGTTGATCAGGAACTGGGTGGAGGCGGGCAGGGCGGCGCCATTCTGCTCGAACAACGGTACGAACTGCGGCAACACCTGCGTCAGCAGCAAGGTCACCGCGCCGATCGCCCCCACGGTTAGCAGCGCGGGATAGATCAAAGCCGACTGGACCGTCGTCGCCAGCCGCCGTTCCTGTTCCATCAGGTCCGCCATGCGGTCCAGGGTCGCTGGCAGGCTGCCGCCGGCCTCGCCCGCTCGCACCAGGCCGACATACAGGCGTGAAAAGCTGTCCGGCCGCCGCCCCAGCGCGACGGCCAGCGAACTGCCATCGCGGATTTCGTCCCGCACGTCGTTCAGCAGGCGGCCGACGCGCCGGCGCGTCGTCGTCTCGACCAGGAAACGCAGTGCGCGGTCCAGGTCCTGGCCCGCTGCGAGCATTGTCGCCAGTTCCCGGGTCAGATCGGTGACGTCCTGGCGCGTCAGCCCGCGTGTCCCGCCGATCGATCCGGACAGAACGCCGCCCAGGCTCCCGGCCAGGCCACTGCGTGACGGGCTGATCGAGAGCGGCAGCGCGCCGTCACGGCGGAGCTGCCGCAGCACGGTGGCCTCGTCCGGTGCCTCCAGGCTGCCCTGGATCGGCCGTCCGGACCGATCCACCGCACCGTAGCGCCAGGCCGGCATCAACTGTCCGCCTGGATGCCGCGGACGACTTCCTCGATCGTCGTCGTGCCGTCCAATGCCGCGGCAACGCCGGCCCGGAACAGCGGCACCATGCCGGCGGCGACCGCCGCCCGTTCAATTTCGTTCTGGTCGGCCCGGCCGAGGATCAGGCGTTCGACCTGTTCGGTCTGCGGCAGAAATTCGGCGATGGCCAGCCGTCCACGGTACCCCGTTTTGCGGCAGTCGGCGCACCCGACCGGGTGCCACAGGGTCACCTTGCCGCCGTGCTGCGGCGGATCGAGCCGGAACTGCTCGGTCACCGCCGGGGGCGCCTCGGCTGGCCGGCGACAGGTCCGGCACAGGCGGCGGACCAGGCGCTGTGCCAGCACGCCGCGCAGGACCGCCGTCATCAGGTAATCCTCCAGGCCCATGTCGCGCAGCCGGGTGATTGTCGCAGCGGCGGAGTTGGTGTGCAGGGTGGACAGCACCAGATGCCCGGTCAGCGCCGCCTGCACGGTAATCTGGGCCGTCTCCAGGTCGCGAATTTCGCCGACCATAATGACATCGGGGTCCTGGCGGAGGATGGTGCGCAGCAGGGTGGCGAACGTCAGTCCGATCTGTGGCTTTACCTGCACCTGGTTGATGCCGCGCAGCTGGTATTCAATCGGGTCCTCGACCGTAATGATCTTGCGCGTCACTGCATTCAATGCAAGCAGCCCGGTATACAGTGTCGTGGTCTTGCCGCTGCCGGTGGGGCCGGTGACCAGAACGATACCGTTTGGCAGCGCGAGCGACTTTTCCAGCTGGCCCACCACCGCGGGGGCAAGGCCGAGCTTGTCCCAGGCGAAGGTGACGGCGCTGCGGTCGAGGACGCGCAGCACCACCGTTTCGCCATGCATCGAGGCAAGGGTCGAGACGCGGAAATCCACGTCCTGGCCCCGCACCGCCAACCGGATGCGCCCGTCCTGCGGCAGTCGCCGCTCGGCGATATCCAGGCGGGCCATGATCTTGATGCGGGACACGATGGCGGCGGCGAGCCGGGGCGGGGGGTTGTCGGTTTCCTGCAGAACGCCGTCGTAGCGATAGCGGATGCGAACAGAATCCTCGAACGGCTCGATATGGATGTCCGATGCGCTGGTTTCGACGGCGCGGGCGATGATCTGGTTGACCAGGCGAATGACCGGCGCTTCGCTGGCCAGGTCCTTCAGGCGTTCCGCGTCGTCTTCCAGCGCCGCGCCGCCCTGTTCGGCGTCTTCGGCTTCGGGGTCGGGCAGCAGGCGCGCCATCGCCGCTTCCAGTTCCACCGGGACGGCGATGCGGACCCTGACATCGCGTCCGGTCGCGGCGGCGATGGCGGCGGGTGCGAAGGTGTCGAGCGGATCAGCGACGGCGATTGTCAGCCCGTCCGCAGTGTCGCTCAGCGGCAGGCACCGTGCCGCGCGCAGATAGCGCGATGCCAGCACGGCGGCGCAGTCGGGCAGAGTGGCCGGATACTGGTCTGGCCGGATCACTGTCGTGCCAAGCAACGCCGCGCCGGCCTCTGCCATCTGCCGTTCGCTGACGAGCCCGAGACTAAGAAGGATAGTATCAAGGCGCTGTCCGTTGTCCGCCGTGACCAGGCGGGCACGCTCGATCGCGCGCGGATCCGTGCCGGCCGCGACCATGTGTTCTATCAGCGCTTCGATGGACGGCGCCGCAGCCAACTGGCTGCGGCCGGCCGTTTCGACTTCGGCACGCCCTGAGGTTGGTGAAGGGTCGAAATTCATTCGCGCCCCACGCGCGCATGGCCACGTGCTGGAAGGCCGAACATCATGACGCCAGAAGGCGTCTTAGCAAGGCGGTATGGCTGCCATCGGGCCACAGCCGGCAATCCGACAGACAGTCTGTACATACATTAGTTATGATAGCCATCCCGACGGCCCAGCCGGCACCGTGCATTCAACCAGTTCCGGCCGCGTACGACGATCATGTCCAGGATGCTCCCACCATACGGGACCGCCATAACCGGCAAGATCCGGACGAGATACGCAAAGACAAGATCATATGTGCGGCCCACAGTTTTAAAGTGATCACGGCGCGCGCATCCGCGCAATGGCGTTTATTTCTTAATGACATGACAAGTTCATTACGGCGATTTTAACAACATGCCCGGGCCGGCGTCGACGGCCGGCGTGATCCCCAGCATCGCGATATAACGACAGTTTGGTGGCAAACCGCGATGACCCGGCCGGCGACGACGAA
>DAICYU010000232.1 GCA_027311485.1 Acetobacteraceae bacterium | reverse complement strand
CTCTTCCGATCTAACGTGACCGCACGACGGAGTTCCATTGAATGGCATTCCTAGACCGCACCGCCCGTAGCTTTCTGCTGAGCGAGCTCGTGGCCGGCCTCGGGCTGACCTTGCGCTATTTCTTCAAGCCCAAGGCGACGATCAACTATCCTTACGAGAAGGGTCCGATCAGCCCGCGCTTCAAGGGTGAGCACGCGCTGCGCCGCTACCCGAACGGCGAGGAGCGTTGCATTGCCTGCAAGCTGTGCGAGGCGATCTGCCCGGCGCAGGCGATCACCATCGAAGCCGAACCGCGTGCCGACGGCTCCCGCCGGACCACGCGCTACGACATCGACATGACGAAGTGCATCTACTGCGGCCTGTGCGAGGAAGCCTGCCCGGTGGATGCCATCGTCGAAGGCCCGAACTTCGAGTTCGCCACCGAGACGCGCGAAGAACTGCTCTATAACAAAGACAAACTGCTCGCGAACGGCGATCGGTGGGAACCGGAGCTGGCGCGTCGGCTGGAACTGGACGCGCCCTACCGATGATCACTGATATCCTGTTCTACATCTTCTCGGCGATCCTGCTCCTCTCCGCCGCGATGGTGGTGAGTGCGCGCAATCCCGTGCACTCGGTGTTGTTCCTGATCCTGGCGTTCTTCAACGCGGCGGCGCTGTTCCTGATCGCAGGGGCCGAGTTCCTGGCGATGATCCTGGTCATCGTCTATGTCGGCGCGGTCGCGGTGCTGTTCCTGTTCGTCGTGATGATGCTGGACGTTGACTTCGCCGAGCTGCGGAGTGGTTTCCAGCGTTACCTGCCGGTTGGTGCGACGGTGGGTGTGGTGCTGTTTATCGAACTGGCCGCGGTGCTGGGTGGCTGGAAGTTGTCGCCACAGGCGGTGCAGCTGCACATGTCTCCGACCCCGGCCGCCATGAGCAATACCGAGGCGCTGGGGCGGCTGATCTACACGCACTATGTTTTCCTGTTCCAGACCGCCGGGCTGGTCCTGCTGGTGGCGATGATCGGCGCGATCGTGCTGACGCTGCGGGACCGCAAGACATCCCGCCATCAGAACATCCGGCGGCAGACCGAACGGACGGTGACGCAGACGCTGGAGCTGCTGACGGTTTCGCTTGGCGCCGGCATGCGGGACGTTGGCATCCGTCGCCCGCTGGTTGAGGAGACGGCGGAGCCTCAGGCGACCTCTCCGTACGAGGATCACGGACATGGTCACGGCGGGCATGGCCATGACCATCACTGACACGACCGTTTCTCCGGTCGCCGGCCCCGCAGCAAAGGACTTCCACCCATGATGCAAGTCGGCCTCGGCCACTACCTCGTGGTTTCCGCCATCCTGCTCGTCCTGGGCATTTTCGGCATCTTCCTGAACCGCAAGAACGTCATCATCATCCTGATGGCGATCGAGCTGATCCTTCTCTCGGTGAACCTCAATTTCGTCGCGTTCTCCTCCGCCCATAACGACATGGCCGGGCAGGTCATGGCGATGCTGGTGTTGACCGTTGCGGCGGCCGAGGCGGCCATCGGGCTTGCGATCGTGGTGATCTACTTCCGCAACCGCGGATCGATCCAGGTTGAGGACGTCAACCTGATGAAGGGCTGACCATGCTTTATGCTCTCGCCGTATTCGCGCCTCTCGCCGGCGCCGCTGTCTCCGGCCTGCTTGGGCGGGCGATCGGGGACAAGGCGGCGATGGGGGCGTCGATCCTGGGGATGGTGATTGCCGCCATCTGCGGGCCGCTCGCCTTTTTCACGCTGACCGCCGGTGATGCCAGCGCTGGCGTTCTGGACCTGGGCAGCTGGATCGAGGCTGGCCGTTTCCACGTGGATTGGGCACTGCGCTACGACACCCTGTCAGCCGTGATGGTGGCGATGGTGTCGTTCGTGTCGATGCTGATCCATGTCTATTCGGTCGGCTACATGGGGCACGATGCCCGTCCGCGGTATCGCTTCTTCTCCTATCTGTCGCTGTTCAGCTTCGCCATGCTGATGCTGGTGACGGCGAACAACCTGGCGCAGCTCTTCTTCGGGTGGGAAGGCGTCGGCCTCTGCTCCTACCTGCTGATCGGCTACTGGTATGACCGGCCCAGCGCGTGCGCCGCGGCGATCAAGGCGTTCGTGGTCAACCGCGTCGCCGACCTGCCGTTCGCGGTTGGCCTGGCGCTGATCTTCTTCAAGTTCGGCTCGATCGAGTTCGCGGTGATCTTCCCGGCCGTGGCACAGCACGCGGCCGATACATATCACCTCTTCGGCCATAACTACTCGGCAATCGAGGTCATCGGGTTCCTGCTGTTCATCGGCGCCATGGGCAAGTCGGCGCAGCTTGGGTTCCATGTCTGGTTGCCGGACGCGATGGAAGGCCCGACTCCGGTGTCCGCGCTGATCCATGCCGCGACGATGGTGACCGCCGGGGTGTTCCTGATGGCGCGCATGTCGCCGCTGATGGAATACGCCCCGGTTGCGCTGGGCTTTGTGGCGTTCATCGGTGGATCGACCGCGCTGTTCGCGGCGACGATCGGCTGCACACAGTTCGACATCAAGCGGGTCATCGCCTACTCCACGTGTTCGCAGCTGGGCTACATGTTCGCGGCGGCGGGTGTGGGCGTTTACCAGGCATCGGTGTTTCACCTGATCACGCACGCCTTCTTCAAGGCGCTGCTGTTCCTCTCGGCCGGTTCGGTGATCCACGCCATGTCGGACGAACAGGACATGCGCAAGATGGGCGGGCTTGCCCGGCATATCCCGATCACCTGCGCAGTGATGTGGATCGGCAACCTCGCGCTGGCCGGCATCCCGCCCTTCGCCGGCTACTGGTCGAAGGATGCCATCATCTCCGCCACCTGGGCGGCGCATTCCGGGATTGGCGTGTATGCTTTCATCTGCACGGTCCTGGCGGCGTTCCTGACGGCCTTCTACTCCTGGCGCCTGCTGTTCATGACCTTCCACGGCCAGTCGCGTGCCGACCATCACGTGATGGAGCATGTGCATGAGAGCCCCTGGGTGATGCTGGTGCCGCTGATCGCGCTGGCCTGTGGCGCGGTGTTTGCGGGCTGGGCGCTGGACAACTGGTTCATCGGCGCCGGCTGGCCGAGCTTCTGGAATGGGTCGATATACAACGGCCAGCATAACCACGTGATCGAGAACCTTGAGCACGTGCCGTATATCGTGGAGCTGCTGCCGCTGATCGTGGGCCTGGCGGGCATCGCGCTGGCGTATGTCATGTATATCGCCAATCCGCTGCTGCCGGTGCGCATGGCACAGGCGTTCGGGCCGGTTTACCGCTTTGTGTTCAACAAGTGGTATTTCGACGAGCTGTATGCGGTGATCTTCGTGCGGCCGGCCATCCGGCTTTCACGGCTGCTCTGGCAGGTTGGCGATGTCACGATCATCGATGGCGTGCCGAACGGACTTGCGGAACTCACCACCGACAGCTCTCGCCAGGTGGTGCGTATCCAGACCGGCTCACTTGCCGTCTATGCCTTCGTCATGCTGATCGGCGTCGTCGTGCTGGTTGGCGTCTTCATGCTGACGGTGATGCTATGAATGCTGTGACAAACGCCGCCGGTTTCCCGATCCTCTCGCTGATCACGTGGTTGCCGCTGGTCGGCTGCGCGGTGATCATGGGTGTGCGCGGGGATGAGGAGGCGGTTGCCTCCAACGCACGGTGGACGGCGCTGTGGACCAGCCTGATCGTGCTGGCCCTGTCGCTGGTTCTGTGGGTGGATTTCGATCCGTCCGATCCGGGCTTCCAGTTCAACGAGCACATGACCTGGCTGCCGGACTTCAAGGTGGGCTACAGCATGGGCGTCGATGGCATCTCGGTGCTGTTCGTCCTGCTGTCCACGCTGCTGACGCCGATCTGCATCCTGTCCGCGTGGCAGGCCATCCATACCCGGGTGCGGGAGTTCATGATGAGCTTCCTGATCCTGGAAACCATGATGGTGGGTATGTTCTGCGCGACGGACTTCGTCGTGTTCTACATGTTCTTTGAGGGCGTGCTGATCCCGATGTACCTGATCATCGGCGTGTGGGGCGGTCCGCGGCGGGTGTATGCCGCGGTGAAGTTCTTCCTGTACACGCTGACTGGTTCGGTGCTGATGCTGCTGGCGCTGATCGCGATGTGGCTGCACGCCGGCACAACCGACATCTATACACTGATGCATACGCCGTTCTCGGGGCATATGCAGTTCTGGCTGTTCCTGGCGCTGTTCGCGTCCTTCGCGGTGAAGGTTCCGATGTGGCCGGTGCATACCTGGCTGCCGGATGCGCACGTGGAGGCGCCGACGGCGGGTTCGGTGATCCTGGCCGGCGTGTTGCTGAAGATGGGAGCTTACGGGTTCCTGCGCTTCTCCCTGCCGATGCTGCCGGAGGCTTCTGCCTACTTCGCCCCGTTCATGTTCACTCTGTCGGTTGTCGCGGTGATCTACACATCGCTGGTGGCGCTGGCGCAGGAGGATATGAAGAAGCTGATCGCCTATTCCTCGGTCGCCCACATGGGTGTCGTGACGATCGGCATCTTCACGTTCAACGTGCAGGGGATTTCCGGCGCGCTGTTCCAGATGCTGTCGCACGGCATAGTGTCGGGCGCGCTGTTCCTGATCGTGGGCGTGGTGTACGACCGTATCCACACGCGTGAGATCGCCCGCTATGGCGGCCTGGGCGACCGGATGCCGGCCTATTCGCTGATCTTTATGCTGTTTATGATGGCGTCGATCGGCCTGCCCGGCACGGCTGGGTTCGTGGGTGAGTTCCTGGTGATCATCGGGTCGCTGCAGGTGAATTTCTGGCTGGCCCTGCTGGGCGGCATGGGCATGATCCTGGGCGCGGCGTACATGCTGTTCCTGTATCGCCGCATCATCTTCGGCCGCATCACCCGGGACGACCTGCGCAACATCCTGGATCTGACGCCGCGTGAATGGGCGGTGTTCGCGCCGCTGATCGTGCTGACGCTGTGGATGGGCATCTATCCGTCCAGCTTCACCAGCTACTGGGATGCGACCGTTGGCCAGATGGTGCAGCAGCACACCGCCGCGCTGATGCATACCACCAAGCTTGCCGGAATGGTGCACTGATGAACTGGACGATTGCTATCCCCGAGATCGTGCTTGCCTGCATCGGCATGGCGATCCTGGTGTTCGGTGTTCTGCGCAAGCAGGACAGCACGCTGCTGTGCACGATGTTCACGATCGGCGGCTTCCTGATTGCCGGGTTGCTGGTGCTGACCCGGGCTGGCGGCCTGGGCTTCAACGGCCAGTTCGTCGCCGACCCGTTCAGTGCCTTCAACCAGATCCTGATCCTGTCAGGCGCGGCGCTGTCGTTGATCCTGGCGCTGGACTGGAACGAACGGCAGGGCATCGCACGCTTCGAATTTCCGGTGCTGATGCTGTTCTCGACCGTGGGCATGATGATCATGGCCTCGGCGGCGAACCTGATGACGCTGTATCTCGGGTTGGAACTGCAATCGCTGGCGCTGTACGTTCTGGCGTCGTTTGCCCGGGACGAATTGCGCTCTTCCGAAGCCGGCCTGAAGTATTTTGTGCTGAGCGGCCTGGCCTCCGGGTTGCTGCTGTATGGCATTTCGCTGATCTACGGTTTCTCCGGCACCATGGACCTGAATTCGTTGCATCAGCTTCTGGTGCAGCCGTCCAATGCCTCGACCGGGTTGGTCGTGGGGATCGTGTTCGTGCTGGTCGGGCTGGCGTTCAAGGTTTCCGCAGTGCCGTTCCACATGTGGACGCCCGACGTGTATGAGGGCGCACCGACCCCGGTGACGGTGTTCTTCGCCACGGCGCCGAAAGTGGCGGCGATGTCGCTGCTGCTGCGGGTCATGGGCACATCGTTCTCGTCCCTTGTCGGGGCGTGGCAGGTGCTGGTGGTGATCATGTCGCTGGCGTCGATGATCCTGGGGGCGCTGGCGGCGATTGGGCAGACCAACATCAAGCGTCTGATGGCCTATTCCTCGATCGGCCACATGGGCTACGCGCTGATCGGGCTGGCGGTCGGCAACGCCGCCGGCATCCGCGGCACGTTGGTTTACATGGTCATCTACGTGTTCATGACCGCCGGCACGTTCGGTTGTATCCTGGCGATGCGCCGGTCGGGCCGCGCGGTGGAGCAGATTTCGGACCTGGCGGGCCTGGCGTCCAACGATCCTGGTCTGGCCCTGGCGCTTGCCGTGTTCATGTTCAGCCTGGCCGGCATTCCGCTGATGTCGGGCTTCTTCGCGAAGCTGTACATTTTCCTGGCGGCGGTTCAGGGTGGGTTATGGACCCTGGCGGTGGTTGGCGTGCTGACCAGTGTGGTGGGCGCGTTCTACTATATTCGCGTGATCAAGGTGATGTACTTCGACGCGCCAGCGGAGCGTTTCGATCCTCGCCCCGCCTCGCTGTCGTTTGTCGTCGCCGCGACCGGATTGTTCACCGCTTTCTTCTTTCTGTTCCCGGCGCCGATTGTTGCCGCGGCACAGGCGGCGGCAGGGGTGCTGTTCCACTAGACGATGATCGGGTCAGGTTGACCCGGTCATGATCTAGAAGTCTTTGTTTACCCGCATGATTGGCGCCCTCCGGCTTTCAGCTTCAGGTGATCCTGCCCGACAGAGTCGCTGTCAGACACAGGTCGGGGCGCAATCGGCTCCACCAGCTGATCACGCCCCTGCCGCGCAGGCAGGGGCGAACGCCGCCCGCGGCTTTTCAATTTTGACGCCCGCCTTCCCTGCCCTATAAGCAGGGCAATATCATGAT
>DAICYU010000231.1 GCA_027311485.1 Acetobacteraceae bacterium | reverse complement strand
GGCCATCAACCGCCACGTCACGCCGCGCGCGCTGGCGTGGTTCCGCTGGGCCTCGGTCGCGACCTGGCTCACGGGGGCGGCGCTGCTCGGCGCGAATTTCACCGCCGCTTTCAGCCTGAGGCCGGGTCACGTCGCCATCGGCATCGGCGCCAGTGAGGACATGCGGCGTTGGAGCGTGGACGGGTTCGCTGCCCTGGCGCGCAGCCTGCTGGGGGCCGGCTGGCCCGCCCTCGTGCTGATCGGTGGTCCCGGTGACCAGGACGCCGCCGCGCGGATCAGGACGGCGTGCGGCGACCAGGGGCAGCGCATCCGCATCGCCGCCGGCTGGCACCTTGCCGATGTGGCGGCCCTGCTGTCGCAGGCATCGTTCTACGTCGGCAACAATACCGGCGTGATGAACATGGCCGCCGCGGTCGATATCCGCACCTATGCGCTGTTCGGCACCACGCCGGTCTTCGATCATGCCCGGCAGCTGGTGCCGGTCACCGTTCCGGCGACCGGCGTGCATGATGGTGTGGCGCGGATCAGCGTGGACTCGGTGGTCTCCGTGATTACGGCTGACCGGGGTTCACTGGGTCCGGGCGAAACGACGTCCGGTAGCGGTCCCATTCCCGCGCACCGACCCGGTTGAAGGCATCCCGCACGGTCATCTGCGCCGGCGGTGTCGGATGATTGTTGGCCGCACTCAGCGACGCCAGCGCGTCGTCACAGGCACCGATCACCGCCTTCAGCAGCAGCGCCGGGACGATGGCCAGCTTGAACCCGAGCGCCGCCGCCTCCGTGAAGTCGGCCAGAGGCGTCTTGCCGCCCCACACGACGTTCAGCAGGCAAGGGCCTTTGACCAGCTGCGGCACTGCGCGGACCTCCTCCATGGTCTGCGGCGCTTCCAGGAACGCCATGTCAGCGCCATTCGCCAGCGCCTGGTTGGCTCGGCTGACCGCTTCCTCAAAGCCGATGACGGCGCGCGAATCCGTACGGGCGATGATGAAGAAATCGGGATCACGCCGAGCGGCGACGGCAGCACGGATTTTCGCGATCCAGTCCTCGACGGGGACCACCTGCTTGTCGTCCAGATGGCCGCAGCGCTTGGGGGAGACCTGATCCTCGATATGGATCGCCGCCACGCCAGCCTGTTCGTAATCGCGCACGGTGCGGACGACGTTCAGTTCGTTGCCGTAGCCGGTATCGGCATCGGCGATCACCGGAACATCCACGGCCCGGACCATGCGCGCGGCGTTGGCCACCATCTCGGTGGCGGTCAGCAGGCCGAAATCGGGGTAGCCGTGCGCAGCCGAGGTGCCGGCGCCGGTCATGTAAACCGCGGGAAATCCGGCCTGGGCCACCAAAGCGGCTGTCAGGCCGTCATAGGCGCCGGGTGCCACGATCATGCCGGGCTGGCTGAGCGCGGCGCGAAGCTGCTTGGCTTGGGTCAACGGTCATCTCTCATCTGGGTTGATAGCGTAGGAAAGAGTGGCGCAAGCGGTGGGTCAAGCGCGCAAGCCTGGCGTCCACGTCCACGGCGGCTTGCTCAACCGCAGCACCCTCACTAACCATGCAGTCCCCTCTCTGACGATGAAACCAAACCAAGCAGGAGAGCGTCATATGAAACTACTGAGCTTCCGCCGGCCGGACGGCACCGAAAGCTGGGGCATCGCCAAGGCCGAGGGTGTTATCGACATGGGCAGCCGGGCACCTGGGCTGAAACACGCGCTGTGGGCAACAACGTCGCTGGCCGAGGAAGCGGCGCGCCATGCGGACTTTCAGTTGCAGGACATCACCTTCCTGCCGCCAATCCCGGACCCGGAAAAAATCCTGTGCGTCGGGCTGAACTACGTGTCCCACATCAAGGAAGGCGGGCGGGAGATGCCGGCGAAGCCGATCATCTTCACCCGCTATCCGAATAGCCAGGTCGGCCATGGCCAGGCGATGGTCTGCCCGAAGGCGTCAAAGACCTTCGACTATGAAGGCGAACTGGCGGTGATCATCGGGCGCCGCTGCCGCCACGTGAAGAAGGAAGACTGGGAAAGCGTGGTGGCCGGGTATGCCTGCTACAATGACGGCTCGATCCGCGAATGGCAGCGCCATTCCAGCCAGTTCATTCCCGGCAAGAATTTCTACCACTCCGGTGCGTTCGGCCCCTGGATCGTCACGCCGGAAGAAGTCGGGGACATCACCAAGGCGCATCTCATGAGCCGTCTGAACGGCGTCGAGCAGCAGCACGCGACGATCGACGACCTGTGCTTCGATATCCCGACACTGATCGAATACTGCTCGACCTTCACACAGCTGGAGCCGGGCGACGTGATCGCCACCGGCACGACGGGCGGCGTTGGCGCTTATCAGACCCCGCCGCTATGGATGAAGCCCGGCGACACGATCGAGGTGGAGATCAGTGGGATCGGCATCCTGCGGAACCCGATTGTCGCCGAGGACTGACAGGCGCCGGAATGAAGACCTACGGAACGCTGCTGACCGAGACGATCGGCGATCACCTGCTGAAGGTGACGCTGAATCGGCCCGAGGTCGGCAATGCCCGCGACACACAGATGGGGCTCGACCTGCTCGATCTGTGGACCGGGCTGATCGACGATACCGGTGACATACGCTGCGTGATCCTGACCGGTGCGGGGGAGAAAATCTTCTGCGCCGGGGGCGACCTGAAGCAGCGCAAGGGCATGACGCCACGGGAATGGCAGCACCAGCACGAAATCTTTGAGCGTGGGCGCGACGCGTTGCTGGAATGCCCGGTGCCGGTGATTGCCGCGGTGAATGGCCATGCCTTCGCCGGCGGGCTGGAAACAGTGCTGGTCTGCGATTTCGCCTATGCCGTCAGCACCGCCCGCTTCGCCCTGACCGAGGTCACGCTCGGCATCATGCCTGGTGGCGGCGGCACCCAGACCTTGCCCCGGATCGTGGGCGAGCGCCGCGCGAAGGAGATCATCCTGACGGGCAAGCCGTTCGGAGCCGAGCAGGCTTATGAATGGGGTATCCTGAACCGGGTGTGCGCGCCCGGCACGCTGATGGATCAGGTGCAGGAAACGGCAGAAATCATCTGCGCCAATGCCCCGCTGTCAGTGCGTCAGGCCAAGAAGTCGATTCACAACGGCCTGCAGATGGACCTGAAGCGCGGCCTGATGTTCGAGATCGAGGCCTATAACCGCCTGGTCGATACCGAGGACCGGCGCGAAGGCGTGCTGGCCTTCAACGAAAAGCGCAAGCCGGTGTTTAAGGGCCGCTGATCGCACCGGCTGAAGCGAAGTGCCCCAGCCGGTCGCTAAGGCTACTTCACTTCGGTCAGCTGTCCCCGGATCGCCCCGCTGGGATGCTGCTTGGAGTGGATGTTCACGTATGTCATCCCATCCTCCATCTGCTTCTGCTGCTCCGCGGTTAGCTTGACCGTGCCGTGGATTGGGCTTTTCGGGGTAACCCCGAGTGGCACGAGGACACCGGCGTTCTTGCCGGCCGGTGCCGGACCGTGGATGTGCGCCGCGGTCACTTCGCTGGAGAAGCCGCTGAAGGTCACATTGTAGGTCAGCTCATGGGTGGCGGTGTCGAGCGTCGCCGTGGCCTCGCCCGTACCGGTGGACTTGGTGGGCGGGGCTTCGGACGCGGCATTCAGCGTGGCGTGGAATTTAACCGTGGCGGCCGAGGCGGCCGAGGCTGCGCCGACCGCCACGGTGATGACGGTGGCGAGAACCAAAGAACGACGAAACATGGAATTTCCCCTCTGATGCAAGTCAGGTGCTTGCTACGCCGCCGGCGGGCGGTGACGCAGTGACTGGTACGACTGAGAGGTGGGAACGGTTTCCACTTTAGAAACTTTGCTCACGCAACATTTCCCCGCTGGTTTGCGGAATTAATCCTCAGTGACGGGGCAATTGGAAACCGGCATGCCGTTCGACCAGGGGGCGGCAACCGGCACGGGCCTATTATTTGTCGCATCAAACAATGGCTCTATGCAGTTCATCGACCACAGCGTTTCAGGCCTGATCAACAGTGCCACGAACTTCACCTCCTCGAATGTCACCGGCGGGCGGAGGCCAACAGACCAGGCAAAGTGCCAGGCGGACGCACAAGGCCGGACCCGACCCGGGTATCCCCTTTGGCGTTCGGCGACGAAGCGGCAAGCAGGCAAACCTCGCCGGTTGACGTTGCACCGGAACACGGGACAATCGGATGCAGCAGCGGATGTCCAAATCCCGCCAGGAACCGTCCGAAGGAGTCCCGCCATGACCCTGACCAAAGCCCTCGGCCAGTTTGTCGCCGACCTGTCGCCTAACCGGCTGCCAGAGGAAGCCGCCCGCGTCGCACGGATGGGCTTCATCGACACGATCGGCACCATGATCGCCGGCCGCAATGAAGACTCGGTTCGTATCCTGACGGAGACGCTGGCACCAGGCGATGGTCCTGCCACGCTGACTTTCGGCGACCGCAAGGCCCCTGCCCCGGAAGCCGCCTGGATCAACGGCACGGCCGCCCATGCGCTGGATTACGACGACGTTGCGCTGCGCGGCCATCCCAGCACCGTTCTGGTTCCCGCCATCCTGGCCGAGGCGGAGCATCTGGGATCGTCCGGCGCCGACATGATCACCGCCTATGTCGCCGGCTATGAGACCTGGGCCGAACTGTTCCGCCGCGATTCCGGGCTGCTGCACCAGAAAGGCTGGCACCCGACCGGACTGTACGGTGCAGTCGGGGCCGCCGCCGCCTGTGCCAAGCTGCGCAAGCTGGATGCCGAGAAAGCCGCGATCGCGATCGCCCTGGGCGCATCCCAGGCGGCGGGCCTGATGTCGAATTTCGGCACCATGACCAAGCCGTTCCACGCCGGCAAATCGGCCCATGCCGGCATCATGGCCGCTCGTCTGGCAGAAGCCGGCTTCACCGCCAACACCGACGCGCTGGAGCATCCGCAGGGGTTCCTGCACGCGATTTCCCCCACCGGCACGGAAGACCGCACGAGCGAGCCGAAGGCCGGCCGCGAATGGGCGATCCTGACTCAGGGCTTGGGCATCAAGAAATACCCGACCTGCTACTGCACCCACCGCGCCATCGACTGTATACTGGACCTGGTGAACAACAGCCCGATCAAGGCCGAGAAGGTCGAGCAGATCACGGTCAGCATCAGCGACTATTTCTCGACCGTCCTGCGCAACCACCAGCCGGAAACCGGCCTCGCGGCCAAGTTCAGCATCGAGTTCTGCATGGCCAGCGGCATTGTCGCCCAGCGGGTCGGCCTGCGGGAGCTGACTGACGACTTCGTCCAGCGGCCTGACATCCAGGCGCTGATGCGGAAGGTCACGGTGGTCACTACCACCGAACACGATCCAGACCTGCCCGGCGCCGCGCCGCAGGACCAGGTATCCGTGCGCCTCACCGACGGCCGCAGCATCGACGGAAACCCGGTCCGTCGCGCCACCGGGCATCCATCGCGACCGCTGAGCGACCAGCAGCTTTACGACAAGTTCGTCGACTGCCTGGATGCCGGTCAATCGCCGATCCCGGCCGAGGTCCTGTTCAAGCGGCTCTCGGCCATCCAGTCGATCAGCGCCCGTGACCTGACCGCCCACGCATGAACAGGGCAACGACGCGCCGGATCATCCTTGGTTCGGCGCTCGCCGCTCCGCTCATCCGCACAGCGCAGGCCGAACCGATCCAGATGCGCGTGTCGCTGGACACCTCTCCGGCGCATGGGCGGACCATCTCGATCGCGGATTTTCTAAACAAGCTGGCAGCCGCGTCACAGGGCCAGATCGCGCCGCGGCTGTTTCCCAGCGGCCAGTTGTTTGCCGACCGCGATGTGATCAAGGCCATGGTGCTGAACCAGGTCGAGATGGCCGTGCCTGGCACCTGGCTGGTCGCGGCCTATGTGCCGGAAGCCGACATGAGCCAGTTGCCCATCTTCTACGGACAGCCGGTCGAGGTGACTCACAGCGCCATAGACGGTACGCCCGGCGACCTGGTGAATGAGCAGATTACGCGTAAGCTGCGGGTCAAGGTGCCGGGCCGCTGGATCGATCTTGGGTTCACCAACTGGTACAGCACGCGCCGGCCGCTGCTGTCGCTGGCCGATCTTCGGGGGTTGAAAATCCGCAACAGCGGCGGCTTTGCGCAACCCTGGCGGGCGCAGTTCTTCGGCGGCCTGCCGACCATGACCGCGTGGCCCGACGTGCCGCTGGCGCTGTCCCAGGGCACGTTCGACGCCCTGCAAAGCACGGATGAGAGCTGCACCAGCGCCAAGCTGTGGGATGCCGGGCTGCGTCATGGCCTGATCGACCATCAGAACATGGGCGAGTACATCCCGATGCTGAGCCAGACATTCTGGGGTTCGCTCAGCCCTTCCCTGAGGACTTTGGTCGTTGATTTATGGTCGGCGCATATCGGCAGCTACCGCGCCAGTATGGCGGCGGCGCAAGATCGCGCGGAACAGGAGCTGGCGGGGCATGGGGTGGATCTGACTCACGTGCCGCCGGACGTTCTGGCGGAACAGCGCAAGCGGATGCTGGCCGAGCAGGACAAGGTGGCGCACGAGATGAAGATTTCCCGCGATATGCTGGAGCAGATCAATCGGGCGATTTCGGCGACGAATTAGCCGGCAATGGCCAAAAGCTGGAACAGCACCGGCATGGAGTGCGCCTGGACCGCCGATGCGTGTATGACCCGGGTCGGCTTCCGATCGACCGGAGCCGATCACGTTCGGGGGGCGATCGGCTTCTCCGATTTGGCCGCATCCGCCAACAGCGCGCCACGAC
>DAICYU010000230.1:6499-6759 GCA_027311485.1 Acetobacteraceae bacterium | reverse complement strand
AGGAGCTGACTACCAACGGCTTGAGGCAGGCGATAGGATGGCCGGCTACGGCATCACCGGCGCCGTCAGCAGGCGCACGCCCGGCGACCTACACCTTGCTCCGGGCGCCCTGGATTGCCGCCCAGACCCGTGCCGGAGTCGCCGGCATGTCGAAATGCCGGATACCAAGTGGCGCCAGCGCATCGTTGATTGCGTTCATGGCCGCGCCCAGGGCGCCCACCGTGCCGGCCTCCCCGACCCCCTTGGCTCCGAGAGGATTG
>DAICYU010000230.1:0-6489 GCA_027311485.1 Acetobacteraceae bacterium | reverse complement strand
CCGTGGGAACCTCACGCGTTGCCAGGCGGAACACGGGGTAATCCCCGGCCCGCGGCATCGGGTAGTCCATGAAGGAGGCTGTCAGCATCTGTCCGGAGTCCGGGTCATGCAGGATCGCCTCCCCCAATGCCTGGCCAACGCCTTGCACCACGCCGCCATGGATCTGCCCGGCGACCAGCATCGGGTTCAGCACGCGGCCGAGTTCCTCGACCGCGCTGTAGCCCACGATCTCCGTCACGCCGGTTTCCGGGTCGATTTCGACCTCACAGATATGCGTGCCGTTTGGAAAGGTGACGGCTGTGGGGGTAAATTCGCCGCTTTCGACCAAACCGCCCTCCTCGCCTCGCTGGACTGGGGCCGCCCGTGCCACGGTTGCGAGATCAACCGATCGGTCGGTGCCGGCAATAGTGAAGCGCCCGTCCGCCAGTTCCACATCCACCACGGCGGCTTCCAACAATTCCGCGGCAATCTCCCGCGCTTTCTCGATCACCTTATCCACGGCGAGGGATACGGCCGATCCGCCGATGCACAGCGCACCGGAGCCGCCGTTGCCCTTGCCGCTTGCCAGCAGGTCGGTGTCGCCGCCCTCATACCGGATCTGGTCGATTGGCACGCCGAAGCGGTCCGCAACCAGCTGGCAGAAAGCGGTTTCCAACCCCTGCCCGACCGACATCGAACCGGATCGCAGCACCAGCGTGCCGTCCTCGGCCAGGCGCAGGCTTGCAAGGTCCTTGGCTGGACGCAGGAACGGCCCCCCGGCAACCTCGATGCAGTTGCACAATCCGATGCCGCGAAGGCGGCCGCGCTGTTGCGCCTCCGCCCTGCGGGCCGGAAAAGCCTCCAGCTCTGCCATCTCGGCGGCCATGCGCATGTTGCCCTCGAACTCCCCGCAATCGTAGGTGAAGGTCAGCGCGGTCTTGTACGGCATCGCCTCGGGCGGGATCAGGTTGCGGCACCGCAGCTCGTAGGGGCTGATGCCCAGTTCCCGGGCGGCGACATCGATCAGCCGCTCGATCGCGTAGGTGGCTTCCGGCCGGCCTGCCCCGCGATATGCCGCAGTCGGCACGGTATGGGTCATGATGCCCCTGACCTGCGCGGCGATGAACGGGATACGGTAAACGCCGGCAATGCCGCCGATATTGCCGACACACCAGCCGGAGCGGGCTGAGACATAAGCGCCCAGGTTGACATCCCAGCGCAGTTGCAGGGCGGTGAACACCCCATTCTTGTCCAGGCCCAGGGACGCAATGATCCGCATTTCGCGGGCCTGTTCATCGGTCAGGAAGCCTTCGGTCCGATCGGCGACCCACCGAACCGGGCGGTTCAAAAGCCGGGCAGCCCAGGCGACCAGGGCGGATTCCAGATGAACCCCGGATTTCATGCCGAAGGAGCCGCCAACGTCGCCGGGAAGCACCCGGATATCGGTCGGTGGCACGTGGAAGACGCCGCTGGCCAGCCCGTTGCGCAATGCGAACGGGGATTGATGCGATGCGTGCAACTCGATCCGCCCGTCCGGTGCCATGCAGGCCCAGGCGCCACGCGGCTCCATCGAGTTTGCCGTCACACGCGACACGTTGAACGCCAGCCTGGTAACATGCGCCGACCGGGCCAGCGCCGCGTCCGCCCCGGCGGCGTCACCGCGCTGCCAGAGGAAGCCGATATTGTCGGGCACGTCATCCCACACCGCGGCGGCCTCGCCGGCCAGTGCCGCCGCCGGATCGGTCACCACCGGCCTGGCTTCATAGTCCACTGTGATTGCCTCGGCTGCGTCCTGTGCCGTGGCGCGCGTTTCGGCGATGACCATGGCAACTGGCTCGCCAACGAAACGCACCCGGTCGTGGGCGAGCAGCGGCCGGTCGGTCTTCGGCGCCGGGCCGCCATCGGGGCGTGGAAAGCCGATCCCACCCGGAATTGGAGCGATATCGGTCAGGTCAGCCGCGGTAAAGATGCCGATGACGCCCGGCAGGGCACGCGCCACCGCGGTATCGATCCGGCTGATATCCGCATGGGCGTGAGGGGAACGGAGGAAGCAGGCGACCGTCATGCCGGGTGGCGCAGCGTCCGCGGTGTAGTTGCCCTGCCCTGTCAGCAGCCGCTGGTCTTCACGCCGCCGGACTGATTTCGCGTGCAATGGCGCCATTCCATTCGCTCCCCGCTGGTCTTCCGTCGATCATAGCGGGTTATGCGGAAAGCGCGATCCGGCGGCATCGTCGGCGCCGGTGCCTCCATCCCGGGCAAACGGGATGGAGGCACCCGGTATCAGTAGTCGGCGGCGTTCGGATCGAATTCCACCACCGTGTCGCCGGGATGAACCGACGTGTCGCCAGCGAAGATGTCGCGGTTCCTCGTTTCAGGTATGAAGATCAGGCCGATCACCGCGGTGGCCGCGGCGATCACCACCGGATACCACAGCCCGTAGTAGATGCTGCCCGACTGCGCGTTCATGGCGAATACGGTCGCAGGTAGCAGGCCGCCAAACCAACCGTTGCCGATGTGATACGGCAACGACATGGAGGTATAGCGGATGCGGGTCGGGAACAGCTCCACCAACGCGGCCGCAATCGGGCCATAGACCATCGTCACCAGCACGACCAGGAAGGTGAGGATCAGCACAGTCTTGAACGGCTGGGGACGGAAGATATCCCAGGGATGCGCCATCTTGACCACGGATGGGTTGGAAGCGGCTGGATAGCCGACCGCGGTCAGGGCCGCCGAAAGATCCTTGGCGAAGGACGGTGCCTTGGGATCGAGCGTGGTGTCCCCGATCTTGATGCTGGCGGCTGTACCGGCTGGTGCATCCTGCTGCGTGTATACGACGGCGGCACGCGACAAGGCACCCTTCGCCAAGTCACAGCTATGCGTGAACCTGGACAGTCCGGTCGGATTGAACTGGAAGGAGCAGTCGGACGGATCGGCAATGACCACGACGTTGACTGTTTCATGCGCCTTGGAGAGCGCCGGATTGGCGGTCTCCGCCAGCATTTTGAATACTGGGAAATACGTCAGCGCGGCAAGGATGCAGCCGCCCAGGATGATTGGCTTGCGGCCGATCTTGTCCGACAGCCAGCCGAACAGGACGAAGCCGCCGACACCGAAAGCCAGCGCCCATGCGATCAGCAGGTTACCGGTGAAACCGTCCACCTTCAGGACGCCGGTCAGGAAGAACAGTGCGTAGAACTGTCCGGAGTACCAGATCACCGCCTGCCCGGCGACCAGACCCAGCAGCGCCAGGACGGCCCACTTCGCGTTCTTCCATTGGCCGAATGCTTCACTCAGCGGCGCTTTGGCGTGCCGGCCCTCGGCCTTCATCTTCAGGAACGCCGGACTTTCGCTGAGTTGCAGCCGGATCCACACCGAAACCGCCAGCAGCAGGATCGAGACCAGGAAGGGAATGCGCCAGCCATAGGCGCGGAAGTCGGCGGTGCTCATGATGCTCTGCACGGTCAGGATGACCAGCAACGACATGAACAGGCCCATTGTTGCCGTGGTCTGGATCCAGCTTGTGTAGAAACCCCGCCGTCCCTGCGGCGCGTGTTCGGCGACATAGGTCGCGGCGCCGCCATACTCGCCGCCGACGGCCAGGCCCTGCAGCAGGCGCAGACCGATCAGGATGATCGCCGCGGCCAGCCCGATCGAGTCCGATGTTGGCAGCAGGCCAACGATAAATGTCGACGAACCCATAATCAGAATGGTGACGAGAAAGGTATATTTGCGGCCGACCAGATCGCCGAGGCGCCCAAACACAAGCGCGCCGAATGGCCGCACCAGGAAGCCTGCGGCAAAGGCCAGCAGTGCAAAGATGTTCCGGGTCGTCTCATCAAACTGGCTGAAGAACTTTGCGCCGATAATGGTAGCGAGCGACCCATACAGGTAGAAGTCGTACCATTCGAAGACAGTGCCCAAGGACGATGCCAGAATAATCTTCTTTTCGTCCAGCGTCATCGGGCGTGCTGATGGCACCCCTACGCTTGCTGGCCTGGATGCGCTGACGCTCATGACTGCCCCCCAAATATTGCTTCAATGTACCGGTATGCCGCTTTTATAGTCGTGCTGCCGGAGCATCGCCGCCCTGCCGAGCAGCGATGTGACACAACGTTAATGGATATCAGAGCGGTAAAACAGGGGGAAAGTGAGCCGGCCTTTTGATGTCCGCGCGGCGTATCCCGGCACTTGCGAACCCCATCCCGGCTCACCGGCCGCCATCAACCTGCAGCACTTGTCCATTCACGAAGCCGGCCAGGTCGGACGCGAAGAATACCACGGCGTTGGCAATGTCCTCGGCCGCCCCCAGCCGCTTCATTGCAATACGCTCCAGCAGCGCCGCCTGCCCCTCCGCGCCATAGCTGTCCCATTGCCGTTCGGTCGCTGCGTTGGTGCGGACCAGGCCCGGCGCGACGGAGTTGACCGTAATGTTGAACCGCCCCAGTTCATGCGCGAGCTGCCGCGTCAGACCGACCACAGCGTGCTTGGTGCTGCAATACGCCTGGATACCGGTCAGCGACGGCTGCAGCCCGGCACTGGAGCTGATGTTGATGATCCGCCCCCCGCCAGCCCGCTTCATTCCCGGCACCGCCGCTCGGCATAAGGTAAACGCAGCATTGACGTTGATATCGAAAATAACGTCCCAGGCCTGATCGGAGACGTCCTCCAGCGCGACAGGGTCCTGCCCCGCCACGCCACCGGCATTGTTCACCAGAATGTCGATGGCGCCGCCGATTGTCTGCTCGATGTCCGCAATCCAGCCGGCCGCTGCGACACGGTCGCGCAGGTCCATCGCATGCGCCGTGATGTTCGCCCGAACCGCGGTGTCAGTCAGCCCGCCATCGGCGATATCCGTGGCGAAAACCCGCGCGCCCAAACCGGCGAAGGTCTGCGCGATCGCCCGTCCAAAACCATGGCCCGCGCCTGTGACGGCCACGGTTTTTCCGTCGAACCTGATCTCCACCAGCCTGCTCCCTTCATACGAAGAACGCAGCAGATCAGGCGCCAGCGGGGAACGTCAATTCGTGGCAGCCACCGCTGCATCACAGTCGATGCGGCCGGACAGCAGGCAATCTTCCATCGGCGCCCGGGGGCCGCGTCCCACAGGTCTTGGCGAGCAAAGCAAAACAGGGATGGTTGCCACCTGGGAGTTCCGATAAGCAAGATACCTGTGTCACAAGGGGGGCGAAGGCAAAATCGTGGATGGGGTACGGCACCTGAGCCAGGAGCCTCGGTTCGCCGCGCTGATCGAACGCGTTGGGCGCCCGCGCCTGAACATCCAGCGCCAGCGCAGCCCGTATGAAGCGCTGATTCGTGCCATTGCCCACCAACAACTGCACGGCAAGGCCGCCGAAGCCATCCTGCAGCGGTTTGCCGCCCTGTTCCCCGGCGAATTGTTCCCGCCGCCGCAGGAAGTGCTCGCCACGGCCGACACCGCGTTGCGAGGTTGCGGTTTTTCGGCCGGAAAGATCGTCGCGATCCGCGATATCTGCGCCAAGACCCTGGATGGCACCGTACCGTCCCGGCGTCAGTGCCACCGGCTCGATGACGCGGCCCTGATCGAGCGGCTGACGACGATCCGCGGCGTCGGACGATGGACAGTGGAGATGCTGCTGATCTTTACACTCGGACGCCCTGACGTGCTGCCGGTCGATGATTTCGGCGTCCGGGAAGGATACCGCGTGCTGCACGGCCTGGATGCCCAGCCGAAACCCCGGGCATTGGCGGAGATCGGCCAGTGCTGGGCACCCTTCCGGTCGCTGGCGACATGGTATCTGTATCGTGCCGCGGATGAAGCGAAAGGCCAGGCGGCCGGCAGCCGAGCATAGCAGGCCGCGATGGGGGCCATGCGACGCGACCAGAACGATCCGCCTTCCATACTTTATTTCACGCGGTAAAAGGTGCGGGCGGAAAGTGGGAATGGTGATGGTCAGAATGACCGGTCTGCTGCGGGCACTGGAAAAATGGGCATCCGAAAATGACCAGCGCATGCGCCTTGTCATCATTCTGATCTGGGTAGCGCTGGGAATGATCGTCGTGGTGGCCGTACTGGTGATGGCATTGCTCACGATGCCGCAGACCCCGTCCCGGTAGAGGCTGGTCACCACTTCTGTATGGCCGGCCGTTGGGCGGCGATCCGCCAGCAGGTCCAGGCGGCAGGCGGCCGCGCCGGATAGAATGACCACCCGGCGGGCGTTGTGGCTTACGGTCCTGTCAGACAGGCTTCCAGGACCGGTCAACCTCCACGTCGATCAGTGTGGGACCTTCAGCGCGCAACGCTTGCTGCAGCAGGTCGCCAACATCCGACAATGTCCTGGCCTTGTGCGCGGTCAATCCAAGGCCACGGGCAACCGCAACGAAATCGACCCGTGGCTTATCCAGATCCATCCCGACATAGCTGTCGGCCTGTGCCGCCAGCGCCTTCATCGCGTTGGTGCGCTGCTTGAGAATCCGATACGAGTAGTTATTGATGATAACGAAGACGACGTTCAGTTTCTCCCGGGCTGC